>NZ_WEII01000050.1:0-33828 GCF_009183805.1 Bacillus sp. B2-WWTP-C-10-Post-4
CATGTATCATATCTTTAATACACTAAGTTAATTATTTTATATATTCACTAAAAAGGATGCATCAAAATCATTTTTATACATCTTTTTTAGTGAATATATACTACATTTCCTCCCTCTTAATCACATTGAAATACTATTTTATTTCTCGCACATTCCCCTTCACTTTCTCAATAATATCTTCTATACGCTCCGCTATACATTCCGGCTCCCATTCTCCCTCACCGTGCATAGCTGTATAAACTGGACAGTTCTCATCATTACTATCTACAAAAATCGGGTCTCCAAGATATGAATCTATCCCTATTACAATCCATCCTTCTTTCCAATCTCCTTCTTCATTCCCGACTAAGCTTTGTCCTTCTTCATCAAAACTATAACCAAGTTGCCCTTCTTCTATTTCTTCACTATTAAACAATTCTATCGTCATAGGTTCAGATTCATACTCTAGCTCAATTTCATTATCATCAGCACGATCTACATGTGCTAAAAGTTGTTTAATTTTATTATGGTTAATCAAGATATCTTCTCCATTCTATCTTTTAAAAATCTAATTTTATTCATAATGAGCTGCCGCAAGTAACATTTGAGCAATAAACTTCCATGAAATATTTTCTGGAAACTTCTCTCCTTGATTTATATAAACCGATTCACAAGAACCTAACCAACTATTTAATGCCTCTAAATAAGTCTCTACCTCTACATTCTCCCATTCATCTCTATTCACTTTAAAATCCTTTTGGAGGTATACAAGAAATTTTAATAAATCTTCTTTAGAATTTACGTGATCGAGGTATTCATACACATCCATACTCCGTCCCTCCCTCTATTGCATGTTATCTAAACTAACTATAATATATGACATAAGATTCTTAAAACTATTATTTGAGGTGATCGAATATGAAGAGTACAATTTGGGCAGACGATGACTATTTAAAACTAGCACCCATTAACGATGAACTAATCAAAAAAGCAGAAGAAGTACTGAACGTAAAGCTTCCAGAATCATATATAAACCTTCTAAAAGAACAAAATGGGGGAACTCTTCGTCTCGATGTTCACCCTACTTCAAAGCCAAATTCTTGGGCAGACAATCACGTTAATGTATCTGGTTTATATGGTATTTCTTTTGATGAAAATGAATCTAGTATTTTAGAGAGCCGCTATTTAATTCGAGAATGGGAAATGCCTGAGAATATCATACTTTTATCTGGTGATGGACATACATGGATTGCATTAGACTATCGAAATGTAGCTGAAAATCCTCCAGTTATATTTATCGATAATGAGTTTGAGGAAATTATTGAATTAGCACCTAACTTTGAAAGTTTCTTACAAAACTTAACTACTTATGAATATGACGAAGAATAAGCCTGGCTCTAAAAAGGAACAAGATTTTATTACAAATTTACACGCCACTTTAAAACCACTCGGCTTTAAGAAAAAAAGACATACATTTTTCAAAGCTGAAAACGGATTTTATAAGCTCATTAACATACAAAAAAGCCAGTTTGGAGATGACTTTTATATAAATATAGGAGTCCACCCTATCGGTCTCCCGCAGCTTATTACGAACCAATTACAAATAAAAGAAAACATTTCAATATTCGATTGCATTCTACAAACGAGAATAGAGCCTATACATATCAAACAGAACCAGCTATTGCATAATGTTTCACATGAAACTATCAACATTCCGAATTACCTTTCTACTATTTTCGACTGGTTTCAAACGTGGACATCTTATGAAAATTTAGTGGAAATAAATATACATTCCATTAATCCAGTACTAGCTGTCGTTCCAATATTAGAAGAAAAAGCGTTTCTACTTCTTACTTGTTTTTCTTTCTACAAATTAAAACAGTACGAACAAGCTAATCGCTACTTACAGCAATATTTACATTGCACCGTGCATCTGAATACCAAGGAAAAAGAGCCCCTATTCTTTCACGAAGTTGATATGTATATGAAAAAACTAGTAGAAAGCACAATGTAATTTCACATTGTGCTTTCTACTAGTGCTTTATATTCTTCTTGTAACTTTTTAAATTGTTCTTCATACTTTTGCATCTTTACCATATCCGTTTTCGAATTAAGGATTGGTCTTCTTCTCCCAATCACCATTATATTCTTTCCCTCTATTGCATCGTTCATATATACGTAAGGTCTGAAAAATTCACATTTCGTATATGGCAATGCTACAGATAATTTTGCATACTCTTCCACCTTAAATTGATTAGATAAACTTAACTCTCGTAAATTTTTCAATTGGATTAAAGGTTCTAACGAATCATCTTTAACCTTTAAGTTCATAAGAGTAAGTTTTTTTAAATTCTGTAATGCAGCGAGTGGTTGTAAAGTTTGTACTTTCATTGCTGTATTTATCCCACCGCCCATGTAAAAGGTATTGAGTTGCGGACACTTACTTAAAGCACTTAAATCTTCTAGCTTAGAAAAATCATCAATTAATAAGGATTTGAGTTTTTTATTATACGCGATATCCCATAACGTCTTCGCTTTTGTATTCCAGCACATATACAACTGTTGTAAATCTGATAACTTCTGAAGGCCACTTAAATCCTCTATCCGCATTTCGTAAACATATAATATATCGGGACGAGCATACGAAAGAATATGTTCAAACTGTTTTTGATTTACTGCGAAAATCCATAATTTCTTAACTTGTAAAGATGCTAGTCGTTCTATATTTTTTGTTTTCCCCTCAATCGCTAATTCTTCTAAATTAGCAGTAACATTTTCCAAGTCCTTTATAATCCTCGGCTGCTCACCAATCGGAAACATTTTATCCTCTCCTACAAAGCCCAAGTAATATTCATCTCTTCAAAAGAATCCTTACTAACTTCCAATCCTTCACTATCATCCGTTCCGATCATCGCCACTTCTTCTTTAGACAACTTAATTTCCTCATTTGGCCTTTGGATTTTTTTCTCATACACGAGTTGTAAAAGCTCTATTTGTTCCTCTGTCAGTTCATACTCTTCTTCCAGTCTTTCCATTGCTGATTCTGTATCAAGTAATGGAATTTCTAATAAGAATCCACCGTGCTCTTCCATCTCTTCAAATGAATCAATTGAATACGCACCACTATCCTCAATCCAAAATGCAGTTGTAATAAAAGGAACTGTTTCGCCTTCTACTTCTTCTAATACGTATTGAAGTGCTTCTTCTTTCGCAATATCTATTACTTCCGAAGGTGCCCCTTCAAAATAACTTTTCGCATCAATCCACTCATCCATTCTCTCACTATTCACATCTTGAAGACATACAATCGTGTAATTCGGATGAAACGTAATTGCCCCTTGTCCGCCTTGGCTATCTTGCATACTATAGTTAAATCCATCCCATGAACTTTCATATGAGAAATCTGGACAATGCGCTACATTAATTGCATGGGCAATCGAATTTAAAACGCAGCCTTTCCATAATTGTTCTCTATCTATATGTAATTTATATTTACTCATCATCTTCCCCCATGCACATATTTTTTTCTATTATCTTTCCTCTACACAATACTTGTAAATACTTTTCTATCTACTACAAAATAAAAAAGACGCCTTTTTAAAAGGCGTCTTTTTATAGTTGAAAATTTACTAATAAATAAAACGAATTATTTAATAAATGAATCCCAATTGGAACGAGTAAATTCTTCGTTTTCTTATATGTGTATGCTAAACATATACCCATACCAAAAATATATAAAATACTACCTACTGTAAGGGGGTGCCCTAAAGTAAATATGAAAGCACTTATAGCAGCACTACTAAGTGTAGAGAAGCGCTGAGATAATTTCATAAAAAACATACCTCGAAATACAATTTCCTCCCAAATAGGCGCAAAAGTTGTGAGCACAACTACGTATAGAATGATTTCACTTGTAGTAGGTTCTATTACTATATTAGATTCATCCACACCAAGCCCATGTGGTAAAACTACATTTAATACCGCAAGATACATAAGCATTACAATCGTTGTTATTACTATCGTTACATAATGTTTAAGATTATTGAATTGTAATGATTTTATTAAATGTAAGCAGCAATTTCTTGCCGGTGCATACATTACGATAATCATACAAAACGTGAAAGGTGGAATAAGATGATCTACATACCATGGGTATAAGGAAGAATCATATAAAAGGTTCAAAAAACCAATTCCATGCATGACCCCAAAAATAATTAATAGAATGCTAATTACTTGGCGCATACTCATTTGTTCATTCTTTTCTTCATATGTAGCTAATTCCGTTTCCATTATATCCCCTCCAGTATAATTAAACCTTTTTAACCATTATATACCAAATAAAACGTAAAAAAAGACAATACCTCAACTGTATTGTCCATTTTCTTCCCTACCATTTCTCTCTACACATCTCAATTAAATGCAGTAAGTACCTCTTCGTCATATCTGCCCTTCTCCACCTTGAGAGCATTCGCTTTTCTTTTGGGTTCTGCCGTATTCTCGCTACTTCTTTTAATAAAAGCTCCCATTCTTCCGCTGAACGTTCTGACAAGTATTGCAAGCCTCTATCTTTTGAAACGATTGTTTTATGATCTAGTGTATATAAAATACGTCCCATCGTAACGACAGCTGATTCTACCCACTCTTCTATAAAAAATAAATATGGCTTCTTCGCCTTTTCACTCCAGTACTGTTCTACGTTGTATTTCATCGTATTTACTACATCATTCCATTGTATTTGCAGCGGAAGATCTTCTGCTTCTTTTCCTGTAACTGTAATGCCTTGATTTTTCAACGTCCACCATGTGACCGCATTAATGTCCCAATGACCAACATTAGCTTTACCATCTGCACAATACACGTACTCGTTCATTTCATCATTGTATTTCCCTAAGTCAGCAAGCGGAATATACATACCGTCCATTCTTTTACCTAGCATATTATCACTAAGTTTCTTATGTAGTTCCACAAGCTGCTGTTTTTCAGCTTCATTCACGGAATCATTTATCACTGTAACAAAATCAACATCGCTCGTTTCCTTATGAAATGCACCTAGTGCGATGGATCCGTAAATATATACCCCGACTATTTTTTCATCCAAAAAAATTTCTTTTAATTCTACTGTGTACCGCTCCATTAACTGCTCTACTTCCGTTGGTAACGCATGCTTCACTCCATTTTTCATATCTATCCCTCCAATAAAAAAAGCCTTTGCAAATTCGCAAAGACTTCTTGTTTTATAAATATTTCTCGATTTCTTCGTAAACATCCTTCAAACGAGGATTTCCTTCTCCAACAATTTCTCCATTTACAAGAACGACCGGATAAAATAAATCTTCTTCCACTACGCGCTCTGCGAATGCTTTTTTATCCGCATCTTCTTGTTCTTCTTGGAAATCAATATACTCGAAATTAAATTTATTTTCTTGTCCTTCATATTTACGACCAATTGCCGCTTGTAACCATTCAAACGTTTCTGTTGAAGATGGCATTCCAACGCAGCTCGCACAAATTACTTTCGTCCCATACACTTGAACATTAACCATTTCTTCTCCCCCACTTCTTGTCCCAACAGTATATTCAGATGTCTTATTACATAAGCACATCATTTTACAAACTTATTCCATACCCCTATACTGAAAAAACACGATACAAAATTTCGACAATAAAACAAGAAGAGAAAAAATAGATTTTCCCCTCTATCTTGATTATAATAAAACTGATGAAAGGAGTCGATAAAAATGGAAAACCCACATATGCAAGAACAAGTATTAGAAGTATTAGATAAATTACGTCCATTCTTACTTCGCGATGGCGGAGACGTTGAATTAGTAGACATTGAAGAAGGTATCGTAAAACTACGCCTTATGGGTGCATGCGGAAGCTGCCCAAGTTCTACAATCACACTAAAAGCTGGTATCGAGCGCGCGTTACTTGAAGAAGTACCAGGCGTTATCGAAGTAGAACAAGTATTTTAATTAAAAGCGGAAGCGGCTCTTTCAGAACAGGAGGTCATTGGAGCTCCTGACGAAGAGGCGCTTTTTGCCTCACAGGAAGAAGCGAAGCCACCGAACATTTTAGCCGCTGGAGCTGGATATTATCTAGCGGCTCGTTCAAAGTCACTTGCTAAAAGGAGACCAAATTTGGTCTCCTTTTTTATTCAAATCACATTTATCCGTTAACATCATAAAACAAAATTGGAAATCCCTCTCAAAAAATGCGATAATTAATACTATATAGTGAATCGTTCACACATATAAAGTAAAAAACATAGGGGGACGACAGATGCCAAAAATGGGGAACACTTTTTTAACAATTCAAGAACTAGAAAAGAAAAAAGAATATTTATTAGGCCTTTCATCCGTTATACCAACATGGAATACAAGCTATCAATTTTTATTTAAAGAAATTCAGCAAGAATTATTGGGTAAAGTAAATGAAAAACTCGAAGGGCATCAATTCGTTTTAAATATATGTGCAGATCAACAGGTAGGGGCATAATGTATTACATAAAATTGTGGTATATAAAAAAGAGACCTTACTCGGTCTCTTTTTTATATTTTTAAGATAACCAATCTAATTTTCTAATCCCGAGCTTATCTACTGGTAAACGAAGTGAACCATAAAAATGCTTCATAAATTGCTCTGAGCGGTTCACATCGTGTAAAATGGCTTCTAAGCGATCTCTATATATGCTTTTTTGTTCTTCGTTTCCAGTTTGGTAATATCGTTCGACCGTTTCAAAATAGTGCAGCGGGAACAGGAGCCTTGCAAATAATAAGCGCCAGCCAAATGAGGATAGCGAATAATTCCGTTCATAATCCGTAACAAATTGAACGATTGTTTGCTCCCAGTCTTTCTTTTTTTCTATCGTCATATGGCGGATCCATTCTGCAATATCTCGACTCGGGTGATCATACACCCAATCAAAAGGAAGTTTGAGACGCTTCGTTTGATGCCATAATAAAGGTGTGAATCGTTCTTGGCAAATTGTTGCTGCATCCGTTAGTTGCGGCGTATCATCCATTTCTGTATCGACAACATATTGAATGGCATTTTCTGCAACTCCTAAGTAATACGGGAAGGATTCAATAAACAATTGATCGAATACATCTGAAGGGTGGTTCATCACTTGTGATTGCCAAAACTTTTCTAATTGATCGAGCCTTTTTTCCCATAACGCTTTCCATTCACCAATTCGGCTTAATTGCTCAATTTCTTCTGGAAAGAATGCACCTCGTTTATGGAATATAGAAAGCTCACTTCCTAATGACATAGCATGTCGTTCTAACGTGCGCATACCTTTTAATAAGCAGTAATTTTGTTCTTCTATCTCACTTACATAGTAGCCGTGTATAGTCGGAACGAAAGTCGCTACAGTTATATCCCCTTGCTGGTTCATATAATCACTGAGCTTTTTCATCTCTACAAGTACTTCTTCCTCCATTTCTCCAATTGGAACAAGTACATAAATTTTGTTGCGAATCCAAAAGCTTTTATAGGGGCCAAGGGGGATTAATTCTTTAACATGCATGTGATAATGCTCATAAATATGCTGAATCATCGCAGTCGCCACCTATGGTTTTTCTTTATATATATGAGCTTGTGCTCGCCTTTCATTCCTATGCACATGATAAAGCAACGAAACGTATACAAATACTAAAAAGAAAAAAAGGTGATAAACATGAAAGAATCAAATCAACTACAAGAAAGAGCATTAAAACTATTACATGAACGCGGTGTAACAATTGACGATATTGCTGAACTTGTTCATTTTCTTCAAAAAAAATATCATCCAAATTTAGAGATGTCAGAATGCCGTTACAATGTAGAACGTGTACTATCAAAACGTGAAGTACAAAACGCACTGATTACTGGTATCGAGCTTGATGTCCTTGCTGAAAAGGGAATGCTAAGTGAACCGTTACAAGATATTGTAAAACGTGATGAAGGCTTATACGGAATTGATGAAGTTATCGCACTTTCTATCGTGAATGTGTACGGCTCTATCGGTTTCACGAACTTTGGATATATTGATAAATTAAAACCTGGTATTTTAGAATACTTAAATGATAAATCAACTGGAAAGGTGCATACGTTCCTTGATGATATCGTTGGCGGAATCGCTGCCGCTGCTTCAAGCCGTTTAGCGCACCGAGCTGAGCACTCAGAATAATAGTGTTTTCTAGGCCGTCAGGTTCATGCTGACGGTCTTTCATATTCCATCAGCATAAATTCTCTTCCGCGACTCAAAAAAATAGGCCCTTGCTTAAATCCGATATTTTTATATAACGTAATCGCTCTTGTATTAAATGTCGCTACGCTTAATCGAAACATTTTTGCATTAAACTCTTTCGTGGCAAACGCTATTCCAGCTTGGAAGAATTCTTTCCCCATTCCTTTCCCGGTTAACGCCGGCTTCATGCCAAGTCCGATATCAATCACATCTTCTCCACCATATAAATGAGCATCTCTTCCACCTGGTACTTGTGCATTTGCTCCAAAACAAAAATAACCGATGAAGTCTCCTTGATCATCACAACAGCCATAATACGTTCCATCTAATAGCTCTTCCATTACTTCTTTCTCGCCTGAAAAACTATATAAATTATATGGTTCCTCGTACGTCCAAGTATTTATCTCATTTGCTTCTTCCTCTGTTAATTTATGTATATCCACTTTCTCTTTCCCCCTATTATATTTCTATTAACAATATTCGATATTCATCTTATAATTCATCTTTCTCAATATATTTTTTTAATTTCTTGCTTCATTTTTATGGAAGATTTTTCTTATTATGTTACGATTAAACAGAATCATTATAAATAAGGTGGTGACAATTTGAATTACTTTTCTTATCTCTCCTCAGAAGAACGGCAAAATTTTTTCTATAAAGAACCTCTTAATTTTTCAAAAAATATAGGGAAAGAACAACTAGCTTACGCACTAGGTGCCACACTATATACTCCTGGCACGAAAGAAACGATTGCGGAAGATATAATTATAAGGAAACATGTGGATGCTATCTCAATTATTCTTTGTCTAGAGGACGCTATCAGCGATGAGGAAGTAAAACTTGCAGAGCAAAACATCGTCGTTCAAATACAGCAAATCGCTAACTTAGTCAGTGCCAACATACTAAATCAAGCAGACATCCCACTTCTTTTTATTAGAGTTCGACAGCCAAGTCAAATGAAGAAAATTGTTACTGAATTAGGTAGTGCTGTTCATTGTTTATGTGGTTTTGTCTTTCCAAAATTCACACCAATTAACGGAAAGACTTATATCGATCAGCTTGCATATATAAACGAGTTATACTCATTATCGCTATATGGCATGCCGATTTTAGAATCACCCGAAATTATGTATAAGGAAACACGGGCAGAATCATTATTACAAATAAAGGATTTACTAGATTCTTATCACGATTACATCTTAAATGTACGTATTGGTGCTACTGATTTTTCAAGTATATTTAGTATTCGGCGCAATAAATACACACCTATCTATCATATTACTGTTGTCCGTGATTGTATTTCAGACATTATTAACGTTTTCTCAAGGGCAACAAATGAATATATTATTTCAGGATGTGTATGGGAATATTTTTCTAATGATCATGAAGAAGGGCTTATTCAAGAGGTATCACTTGACCATGCAAATGGCTTAATCGGAAAGACAGTTATTCATCCATCTCATATTAAAGTTGTACAGGCAATGCACATTGTCACAATGGAAGATTATTTAGATGCGAGATTAATTTTACAAAATGCAGATACGTATAATGGAGTGCTAAAAAGCAGTTTTTCTAACAAGATGAATGAAGTAAAACCTCATTATGGCTGGGCTCGCAAAACCATTTTAAAATCTAATATTTACGGGGTGCTACATGAAAACAAACAATTCACCGATCTCCTTATTACAAACGCAAAGCAACACGTATAACGTTTTAAATAATATACAAGTTCATGTAGAAGTACGTGATAATCCATATAATTTAGCGCTAGACAATCTTTTTCAAATGGCTGCGAGAATAAATAAGAAACGTAGTTTTTTATTTGTGAGTACAATCCTTGGAAAGCATCTTCCTATTAAACCTGCAGTCTCTCTATCAAGTGGAGTTGCTCTCGCTGCAAGATATATGGAAATACTACATAATATTTCTCATCCATTTCAAAAAGAAATTTTAAATCTCATTTCATTAGAAATTGATGAAATCCCAGAGGAAGTATTTCGTTATCAATATCCTCTGCAACAAGAAGTTTTGTTCATCGGATTCGCTGAAACAGCGACATCACTTGGTCATTCTATGTTTCAATGCTTTCAAAATGCAAAGTATGTACATACAACTAGGGAATCGATACCCCACCTAGAATCTGTCATTACATTTGAGGAAGAACATTCTCATGCAACATCACACCGTTGTTATGTAGATGAAAGCTTTTTTCAAAACAACAATCCAATTGTTCTCGTAGATGATGAGATGACAACAGGAAAAACAGCATTAAATATTATTAGATCTATTCAAAATAAATTCCCACGAGAAGAATATATAATTGCTTCTTTGTTAGACTGGCGTTCTCATACTAATAGAAAACAATTTAAACAATTAGAAGAAGAACTTCAAATTAAGGTTCATGTTATTTCTTTATTAGAAGGCAGTATTCATACAACTGGCCAACCATTAAATATTGCAAAAAAAGAGATTCAAATTGAAGAAACAAAACCTGATTTCAAAAAACATACCCTTACCTGCCTAAAATCACCCTATACATCAAATTATATAAAATATACTGGGCGATTTGGCATTTCAGCATATGAACAAAAGCACATTCATTCTTTCGCCCAAGAAGCAGGAAAAACTTTAAAAAGAGAAAGAATGGGAAAACGAACACTCTGTCTCGGAACGGGTGAATTTATGTATATCCCAATGAAAATTGCTGCTGAAATGGGTGAAAATATTTTATATCAATCTACAACAAGAAGCCCTATCCATCCTGTTTCAAATGATGTGAACTACGCCATTCATAATCATTTCTCATATCCAAGTCCTGAAGATCCTACTATAACAAATTACTTTTATAATATTTCACCTCATGATTACGATGAAGCATTTGTTTTCATTGAGCGTGATTTAGGGGAAGAAGCCCTATCTCCTCTTCTACAGCAGTTACAAACAGTTATTCCTTTTATTCATATCGTCTCATTTTCAAATAGCATAGAAAAGGAAGGTTGATAATTATGGTAAAAGTAAATTCTCATATTAGTAGTTACAATCCAAATGATGCTATTTTTCTATTAAAAGATATTAGTGATTTAATGAAAGAAAGTTCCACGGAAACTAGAGAACAAGCAATTCAAGCTGGCACACATTATTCCGAAATGTTACCAATGGAATATAAACCCTCTAAAGCGTATATGGATTTATTCTTTTCTTCCCTGCAACAATACAAACACAAACTAGCCATCGCTGTTGGAGTTGTCGCCGAACAGATTATACAAACTAAAGGAACTAACCTTGTCCTCGTTTCATTAGCTCGTGCTGGTACACCTATTGGCATTCTTATCAAACGCTACATACGCTATCAATACAACCTTGATGTACCTCACTATTGTATTTCTATTGTTCGCGGACGCGGTATTGATGAAAATGCACTCCATTATATTTTGGAACATCACCCTAAAGAAACAATTCAATTCATTGATGGGTGGACTGGAAAAGGTGCAATAAAAAAAGAATTAGAATATGCAGTACACACATTTAACGAACGAAATAATACACACATTTCTCATTGTATGGCTGTACTTGCTGATCCCGGTTACTGTACTTCAATTTACGGTACACGTGAAGATTTTCTTATTCCTAGCGCTTGCTTAAATGCAACAGTCTCTGGACTAATTAGCCGCACTATACTAAATGACACCTATATCGGTCCAAATGATTTTCATGGTGTTAAATATTATAAAGAGCTAGAGCAAGAAGACTTATCAAATTTCTTCGTTGATGAGGTAACAGATTTATTCCCTTCTGTTCATTCTCATATAGATAATCAATTACGTTATATTACTTCAACTTACACTGATCCCTCTTGGCAAGGATTAAAAGATATACAGTCTATCCAAAATCACTTTGAAATTGACGATATTAACTTAATTAAACCAGGAGTCGGTGAAACAACTCGCGTATTACTCCGGAGAATACCGTGGAAAATTTTAATACGTAAGCAAAACAATCCCGATTTAAAGCATATTTTACTTCTTGCTAAAGAAAAGAATGTCCCTATTGAAATCTATGAGAATATGGCTTATTCATGTTGCGGGCTCATTAAGCCTCTTAAGAGGGAAACGATATGATTTTCGCCAGTGATCTTGATCAGACGCTTATTTATTCCCGGAAATCGTTTCGTGCCCCTATAGAAGATGAATCAATTCAACTCATTGAAACTTTAGATGGGAAAGAAATTTCTTTCATATCACATAAAACCATTTCACTACTAAAAAAATTGCAACTGCACTCACATTTCATCCCAGTTACAACAAGAACTATTGAGCAGTTTCAGCGTATTTCTTTATTCCAAGACGAAATCATTCCCGAATACGCCATTACAAGTAACGGCGGTAATATTCTTCATAACGGTAAACAAGATGGTACTTGGAACAGGATAGTAAAAGAAAGACTATCGTTTGAATGTATAGAGGGAAACGACATACTAAAGGAATTTGGACAAATAGCTCATAAAGATTGGGTTATATCACAAAAAACAGCTGATGATCTATTCCATTATTGCATTATTAAACGGGAGAACATTCCTTATGATGAATTATCATCTTTCACTTCCTGGTTAGACAAACAAGGCTGGAATCATTCACTTCAAGGTAGAAAGCTATACTTTGTACCAAAACCAATTAACAAATGGGACGCCGTGCAATATATAAAAGAAATTTTGCAAATAGATACGATTATTACAGCTGGGGATTCTTTACTTGATTTATGCATGCTTGAAAAGGCGAACCATGCCTTCGCACCACTTCATGGTGAGTTAGGGGCAATGCATGATAACTTACAACCTCATATTTTAAAAACAGACGCAATCGGCATATATGCCGCAGAAGAAATCGTAAATAAATCACTTCAAATTATTCACAGTTCATTACCTACCTCATGATCATAATATGCACAATTGCATACGCACCACAATTAAACAAATGGTACAATCTATTTGAATCGCTGTTGCTACACTTCTTGATTAAAGAAAAGGCGTTAACACGGAAATTAGCGTCTTATCAACCTCAAGCAATTGGCACATTTTGTCATCTTAAAAGACACTCCACGAGTGTCTTTTTTTCTATATCCAACAAGGACTTACTCATTTCAAAGTATAAATACATAAAATAATGTAAATCATTACACGCATGAATCACTTTCTAAAAGTTATAAAGTAGATTCAAAATAAAAAAGCACTCTTAACTAGAGTGCTTTTTACTTTCAAACAAGGAGGCTACATATATGGATAGTACTCTCGTATTTAACTTCGGCATTGGTATTGTCATTATTTTATTTGTCTTTTTTGTACTTTGTATGAGCGGGGTATAAAAAGGCGATTTTCGGGCGTCTTTTTATACATACATATGTATTACTTGACTTCTATAAAGGTAGTAACCATAATAGTTACAGATATACAAATAACTATTCACATATCCACAAATAGGAGGAAGAAAAATGAAACATGTAATCGTTTATGCACACCCGAATACAGAAAGCTTCAACCATGCGATTTTAGAAACGATAAAAAGTGAATTAGAAGGAAAAGGTCACGAAGTACGCGTTCGCGATCTATACGAATTAAACTTTAATCCAGTATTAGGCGCTTCCGATTTCATCTCATTTTCTAAAGGAAATACACCAGAAGATATTAAAGAAGAACAAGAACATATCTCTTGGGCTGACAGCATTACATTTATTTATCCAGTTTGGTGGGCGGGACTTCCTGCTATTTTAAAAGGATACGTTGACCGTGTGTTTAGCCATGGATTTTCTTATGCTTACGGTGAAAACGGCATTGAAAAGTTATTAAGCGGTAAAAAAGGATTGTTATTATCTACAATGGGTAATACGAAAGAGGCATACACAGCAGGCGGCATGTTTGATGCAATGAAGAAAACAGCGGATGTTGGTATTTTTGAATTTACAGGCATTGAAACAATTGAGCATACATTCTATACAAGTGTTCCTTCTGTGGATAACAGTGTGCGTAAGCAATATCTTGAAGAGGTTAAAGACGTTGTGAATCGTGCGTTCTAATAAAATTATATCAGTGATTTTCTAAATATATCAGCGCAACTCAGATTATATCAGCGATTTTCTAAATATATCGGCGCAACTCAGATTATATCGGCGATTTTTCAAATATATCAACTTACCGACAAAAATCGACACTAGTCACAACCGAATGTTAGCCCACACCAATCGGGCTGCCCACAAATATTAGAAAAAAAGCTGTTCCAAAGTTTGGAACAGCTTTCTTCATTACATCTTCTCAATCCACTCCGTCAAGTTATGCACAACTTGCGTTGGTTGTACTTCGTATTCTGTTAACTTCTCCACAGTTGTGACTCCAGTGTGGACAAGAAGGGTATGCATGCCAGCATTTATTCCTGCTAAAATGTCTGTATCGTAGTTATCCCCAACCATTAATGCTTCATTTTTTTCTATGCCAAGTACTTTTAAAGCTTGTTCCATAATAATTGATTCTGGTTTTCCGATAAAGATTGGATCCACACCTGTTGATACTGCTACAACTGATGTTAATGAGCCGTTACCTGGTAATAATCCGCGCTCAGTCGGAATGGCAATGTCTCCATTTGTGGAAATAAACGTTGCCCCGTTACGCACAGCAAGACACGCTTTTGCTAACTTTTCATATGTGATGTCACGATCTAAACCAACAACAACGAAATCAGGATTTTCATCCACAAGTTCAAATCCTTTTTCCACAAGTGCATCGTGTAAGCCTTCTTCACCAATCATATATACAGTTGCGTCTTGTTTACGTTCATAAATGAAGTTCGCAGTCGCCATACTCGTTGTGAATACTTGCTCTGCTTTCGCTGGAATATCGAAACGAACAAGTTTTTCTGCCACTTGTTCTGGTTTACGCGTTGAGTTATTCGTAACGAATAAATAAGGAATGCCGCGCTCTCCTAATGCTTTTACGAAGTCGCTTGCCTCTTCAATTTGTTCTTCTCCGCGATACATCGTACCGTCTAAGTCAATTAAGTAACCTTTATACATCGATTATGTCTCTCCTTCTATGCTAACGTTCTCACCTTATCATACCACTCTTATATTACCCGCTTTTTCCAAAGAAAAAAACGCTTTACCTAAAAGCGCCCCATAACGTTCATTTTTTCTCTTTTACTTGGTAAGAACAACTACAATCGCCCTCACACATATTTGCTAACGTCTTTACATCTGCTCCTGCAAATAAACGCTTATACATCTCTTTTTCATCTTTACATACTTGCGGGAATCTCTCTGCAATTTCCTTTAACGGACAGTTTTGTTTTTCAATTACGAAAGAATTCTCTCCATCTCTCTTTATTTGAACCATATAACCGTTTTTCTCTTGCATAGCTGCTATCTCTTGCACTTTATATGCTAAATTCTTTTGATTACTCACTCTCTTTTGTAACTGTTCTTCCATTCGCTTCGTTCTCTCTTTTAAAACGTAACGAAGTATTTTTTCATCACCCATTCGAGCTAAATCTTCTAGCATATCAATCGCAAATTGCTTATACTCTTTCGGGAATGTATCTTCTCCCTTTTCACTTAATCCATACAAATAAGTTGGTCTTCCGACATGTTGCCTTACCATCTTAGAATAAATAAGTCCGTCTTTCTCAAGATTACTTAAATGTCTTCGGATCGCCATTTCTGTAATCTCTAAAACGTCAGCTAGTTCCGCTACCGTGTGCTCTCCCTTTACTTTCAACAATTGTACAATTTCGTCTTTCGTAGTACGTGCTTCCCCCATACTTCACCCTTCTCCCTTTTCTTTCTCACATACAATATAAGATCCCCAAAAGGCATTCTCTGGGGATCTTATAAGCATAATTATTCTGGTACAAATGCAGATACAGGTCCTAATTCCTTTTCTAAATAACTGCGAACATTTGCTGGGTATTTCTCTACCACTGCAATATGTTTTTGAATCGTCTTATATAATTCATCATGATTCATTTGAATATAGTCTTGTGTAAGCATTTTTCGAAGAAGGATAATTTCTTTCATCCCTTGTCCATCTTCTTCACTTATCACTCGCTCGTCCATTAAAATATCAATAATATCTTCATAGCTTCCTGGATCGCGCATAATAAATCCATCAATCATCGCATTCCCGGCATCTAATACACAATCAATAATAAGATGGGCTATGCGCTCTAATGCGTAAAATTCAAACTCGGTTTCATATATCTTTTTCTCTTGAAATGTACTTGTTGCTCGTTCTAAACATACTAGCATTTGTTCTATTTTCTTTCTGTCTACAAAATACATGAATGTCACCTACCTGGAAATTAAAGCATTTACATTTTAATTGTAACGCTTTCTTCTGAAAAAATCGACAATTTTTCGAATTCACCTTTTCTCCGTTATTTGTTATAGTTATATTTGTATGATTTTTGAAATTGGAGGAATGAAATCTTGGAACGTGAACTCGCACTAGAAATTGTCCGTGTAACAGAAGCAGCAGCATTAGCATCCGCACAGTGGATGGGCCGCGGAAAGAAAAATGAAGCAGATGATGCAGCAACTACAGCAATGCGTGATATGTTCGATTCAGTAAACATGGCAGGTACAGTTGTAATTGGTGAAGGAGAACTTGATGAAGCACCGATGCTGTATATTGGTGAAGAACTAGGAACAGGTAACGGTCCAGAAGTAGACATCGCCGTTGACCCATTAGAAGGTACAAACATCGTTGCAAAAGGTCTTGCAAATGCAATGGCAGTTATTGCAATCGCAGACAAAGGGAACCTTCTTCATGCTCCTGATATGTACATGGAAAAAATCGCGGTTGGTCCAAAAGCAGCTGGTAAAATTAGCTTAGATGATCCAATTGAAAAAACAATTGAAATTGTAGCAGAAGCTAACAATAAAAAGATTCGCGATCTAACAGTTATCGTTCAAGAACGTGAACGTCATCAAGATATTATTGACCGTGTTCGTGCAAAAGGTGCACGCGTAAAATTATTTGGTGACGGTGATGTTGGTGCGTCAATCGCAACAGCACTACCTGGAACGGGTATCGACTTATTCGTAGGTATTGGCGGAGCTCCAGAAGGTGTTATTTCTGCAGCAGCATTAAAATGCCTTGAAGGTGAAATGCAAGCTCGTTTAGTTCCAATGAACGAAGAAGAAGAAGCTCGTTGTCGTGAAATGGGATTAGAAGATCCTCGTCAACTTCTTATGTTAGATGACTTAGTATCTGGGGATGATGCAATCTTCTCAGCAACTGGTGTATCTGCTGGTGAGTTATTAGACGGTGTTAAATTCCTTGGTGGAGATTTAGCTGAAACATATTCTATCGTAATGCGTTACAAAACAAGAACAGTACGATTCATTAAAACGCATCACCATTTAGATCATAAGCCACACTTAAACTTAGATATTTAATAAAGGAGCCATGTGTATGGAAGAACGTTTCTTTCTGTACGACGATACTGTCGCTACAAAAACGCGTTTCGTTAGCTTTATGGGAGAAAATGAGCGTCACGATTTAGCGCTTTTATACTCTGATCGTCATTACGGTAAAACAATTGTCCTTGATATGCAGCGCAATAAATTTGCAATCATCGGCGCTGACGATTTAAACGAACCAGGCTACTTAGAGCACGCATTTTCTATGACTGAAGAAATTGCAGAAGAACTACGCTCATTTTTATTTGAACTTATATAATTTATCTTAGGCACCAGCTGTTTTAGCTGGTGTTTTTTCATTGTAAGTATTTTTAATTTTCAAACTAATATGTTATAATTAAGAATAAATCTATTTGGATAGAAAGGACGTTATCTACGTATGCCAACATTTACTTTGTAATGGACCAGCAATTGGATAGCATTACTCTCAAAAAAGCACCACGCTTTTTCAAGGGAGTAGTCTGCCCATTCCCATTACAAAGGAACGTAACGCATCTGTAGTATGATGTTTACGGAGGTTCCTAAGGGAACCTCCTTTTATTTTTGTCTTTTTCTCATGTCTTCATACTACAAGACATCCAAATAGCTGTATTACGTTCCTTTGCCACTACTATAAGAGGTGAAGGAAAATGCAGAAAGTACAACTTTCTTGGAGTTTATATGAAAATGAACAAAACACAATCGAAAAGTATTGTAAAAATTGCAGACGCACTACCCTATTTACCGACACAAATATTCGTAGGCATAACGCCAACGGAAAAAACATATATCGCTTTGCCATTTATAAATGTCCGAAAGATCATACGTGGAATCAAAAACTTCGTATTTATAAATCATTTACTGATCATGTGGAAACAGTCGATATGCCTCAGCAAGATCAAACGGAAACAACTACTACCATTTCCATTACACAGCATAAAGAAAGTGGCGTAGCTGAAATTACAATTGTATTAGATATCGTTTTCGGTTCCCACCGAATGGATAAAGCCTTATCCACATATATTTCCGACTGGAGCCGTACACGCATTGTGGATAAAATTAAAAACGGAGATATTCAATTGAACGGACAACAAATGAAACCAAATACAATACTATCTGAAGGAGATTATATCTCGATTTGTTTATAATGCAAAAAATCCTCTTACAATCGTAAGAGGATTTTTTTATTTCTTCATTTTTCGTAATACGAAGTGTGCGCAACCGAAGTTACAGTACTCGTATAAATACTCCGTTAACGTACTAATTTTCGTATCATATGTCGCACGCTGGTTACTATCATCAAAG
This sequence comes from Bacillus sp. B2-WWTP-C-10-Post-4, assembly GCF_009183805.1. Lineage (NCBI taxonomy): Bacteria > Bacillati > Bacillota > Bacilli > Caryophanales > Bacillaceae > Bacillus > Bacillus sp. B2-WWTP-C-10-Post-4. The sequence continues at coordinate 18,959 of NZ_WEII01000050.1, forward strand.
AATCCGCGCAGTCTAAGTTGCTCATATCCCCAGTCTCCAACGATATAATCATATTTATTTAAAATTTCTGCATAGCGCTCTTTAAATGCTTCTTCACTAAAACCGTCACGAAAGTTTTTAATTACTTCGTACTGCACATTATTAATGCTCACCGTAGCATGAATCTCTTGCTTTTGCTCCATCATTAACTTCCTCTCTAAGCATTCTTCTTTTTATCGTATCACAAAGCATAACAACCAACAATTTCAAATACAAAAAATTGCAAATTAGTACATGCTATGGAGAAGGAGGTGATACATCGTGAAAAAACAAATTTTACTTTCCCTTCTCACTATTTCCTTATTTGCAGGCTGCCAATCAGCGAACAAAGCTGAAATGGAACGTGAAGAAGGAAGCCGTGTTCTTGTTTCCAATAAAAACGACATGTATCATACGGAAAATACAAATACACGGCTCACAAGGGTCGGCTATTCATCTAAACAAAAGCATGAAGTATCTAACAAACAAGTAGGAGCCATTAACCGTGAGAAAGTTGCTGAAATGATTACAAGTATGACAGTCAAACTTCCTGACGTTACAAACGCCGCTACGCTCGTTACCGATGATGAAGTATTTGTTGTATACCGTGCAAACACAACGGATCCAAAACTCGTAGCAGATCAAGTATATAGAGCTGCTTTGTCCATCGTCCCTCGCTATTATAAAGGATATGTATCAACAGACCAAAAGTTGATTTCCCAAATTCAAGGTCTTCAATCTGGCGCATTAAATGATACAGAATATACGCAAAGCCTCGATATGCTAAAACGTGAAATGAGTAAAAATCCTCATTTGAACAATACGGGAGATCAGACTTTGAATGATATGATTAAAAAGTAAAACAGGTGGAGAAAATCTCCACCTGTTTTACTTTTTAATTTTTATTACGATCCGCATAAACCTCCATCGCATCACACATAAATTGCGCTAACCCCTCACCAAACTTATCGATATTTTTCGTGAAGCGCTCATCAGCGACGTACATTTGACCGAGTCCTTTAAAAGCATCTAATGAATATGCACCGAAGTTTTGCAAGTAATCGTACCACACTCCAATTGCTTCTTGTGCCTCTTTAGAATCTGGTGCTCCGTGTCTAAGCGCTGCTAACTTTCTATAAATAGCATTAAACTCCTCTTGGTTCTCTTTTGACATACCTTTTGCATATTCATTTGCTTTATCTACAGCTGCGTCTCCCCATTTTTCACGTGCTTCTTCTTCATATGGGTTATGGCTGAAATCGAATCCTTCAAATTTCTCTTTGTTCGTCATTTCAATCTCTCCTTTTGTATGCTGAATTGTTTTATCAATCGTCGCAATCACCTTATCTAATCTGGCACGCTTTTCAAGAAGCATTTTCTTATGAAGCTCTAGTGCCTCTTCGCGATCAAATGATGGACTCATGATAATCTCTTTAATTTTTTTCAAAGGGAAGCCAAGCTCTTTAAAAAACAAAATTTGCTGCAATGTCTCTAAATTTCCATTGGAATACAGACGATATCCAGACTCTGTCGTCTCGTCTGGGGTTAACAACCCAATTTCATCGTAATGATGCAGTGTGCGCACACTAATTCCAACTAAATCAGCTACTTCTTTTACTCTCATTGTCATTTGTATCTCCCCCTTAGTACATACGATAAAGTATGACGCAACGTTAGAGTCAATAAGTAAATTCATTTTATCTTAAAAAGTTTCATCTCTCCTATATTTGATGCATAATAGTTATGTACATATATTAGAAAGCGGTGAAAGTATGGTTTCAAATACTGTAATTGCCAGCATCATCTTTCAACTCATTGTCTCGATTCTGGTCCCAATTATTGTACTCGTTTATTTCCGTAAAAAATATAATATGAATTGGAAAGTAGTAGGCATTGGTGTTCTTATCTTTATCGGATTTACCCAAATTCTTGAAACACCATTCCACCTATTTATACGCGGTAATCCAACAATCGCTCCATTTTTAGAAAATCCGTTTGTCTTCGCAATTTATGGCGGATTGACTGCTGGTATTTTTGAAGAATTAGGACGCTTCGTTGCCTTCTTCTTCTTACTAAAAAAATATCTAGAATATAAAGATGGCTTCGCTTATGGAATTGGTCACGGCGGAATTGAATCTATTTTAATTGGCGGTTTTTCTGCATTACAAGCATTAATCTTTGCTAATTCTATTAACGATGGTAGCTTCGCTCGACTGATTGAACAAAAACCCGAGCTGAGCATTTTACAGGACATGTTAATTCAGCAACCTGCCTACTTATACTTCCTTGGTAGCTTAGAAAGAATTATGGCACTCGTGCTTCAAATTGCCTTTACAATGCTTGTTTTATACGCAGTAAAACAGAAGAAATATATCTTCCTAGTATACGCTATACTATTCCACGCATTTGTAGACTTTTTCGCGGCACTTTACCAAACAAAAACAATCAATATCTTCGTTGCAGAAGGAATTACACTTCTTTGTACAATTGGCGCTGTCGTTCTTATTCGCAAAATGAAAGCGAAATTAATGAGTGTACCGGAGTAAAAAATAAACCACCGATTGGTGGTTTATTTTTTATGGATTGTCGCAATGATGATAGCTTTTTCCTTCTTTCAGCTCCCTCTTTGTTTCTGCATCTATAACGATATATTTATGAAACTCTTCTACTTCATTTTGAGAAAAGGAAGCAAAAAAATCTTGAAGCATCACACTACTCCGACAACCCACGGCTGTTTTTTGTAGGAAAGAAAATTCTTCATCGGGCACTTCTCTAAATAAGATTTTTTTTCGAACACTATATGCTGCATTATTGTATTCTTTATAGATTTTCTTATCTAACTGTTTATAAAAAATATCCTCACTCACAAATGACTTATTTCGATTGCTTGGATAATTTACTTTTTGATTCGACTCTGCATAAGTTGTGGACAAGTGTATTAAAAAACAAAGACTAACTACAATACATATCATTTTATTCATGATTGCACCTCAAATGTTCATTATCCACATTACTTTTCCACATATTTAAATCCATATGCCGTTTTACAAGAAAAAGGAATTATTTCCACATTTGTCGAAGTATATAGCGTCAACTTGAAAGATGGGGATGAATTATGAAGAAAATTATTGTAATACGACATTGTTCAGCAACTGGGCAAAAACGTGATGCTGAATTAACGACCGATGGAAAAGACCAAGCAAATACCCTTGCTACATTCCTCTTAGAAAATCATCTACAAATCGATCATATTATTTCAAGCCCGTTTGTCCGAGCTATCGATTCCATTCGGCCCTATGCGCTCCAAGCTAACTTATCTATCCAAGAAGATGAACGATTAACTGAACGCATATTGAGCAACGTTCCAATGGATGATTGGATGCAAAAACTAGAATCTACTTTTACAAATATAGATATTGCCTTTTCAGGCGGAGAGTCAACAAAACAAGCAACAGACCGTGCCATATCGCTTATTCAAGACGTTTTACAATTAAACCATACAACAACACTACTTGTTACACATGGCAATTTACTTACGCTCATTTTAAAGCATTTTGATCATACGATTGGCTTTAATGAATGGAGAACTTTAACGAATCCTGATATTTACGAAATTACAATCGACGAACAATGTATCATAAAACGCTTATGGGAAGCATCATCTAAGTAATATCCCTTTCCAAAACATTCAGTTGACGCCACGAGAAGAAACTGTACTAATAATAGAAAGGGGTATCACTCCATATGTACGAAGATGTACTTGCTCTACTACATAAAACAAATGTTTCTTATGAAAAATTTGAACACGAACCAGTACTCGATTATGAGACAGATAGGATTGTACGTGAGAGACTCGGCTTACAAGGCACTCCAAGTAAAAGCTTATTTTTAAAATCAAAGTCTAGAGATTATTACGTATTTTTTACGTTAGAGGGCACAAGGCTCAACCGGGGAGAGATGAAAGAACTAACAGGAGAACGGTTATCTCTCTGTTCTCCTGATGAACTGCGAGACAAAACTGGTTGTACGCCGGGATGTGTGGCTCCTTTCGGATATTCACACGATGTAACAATTATTGTGGATAACGCTATTTATACGTACGATAAAATTTTAATTACACCTGGTGTACCTGAATTTACAATTGAATTATCCACAGAAGAATTAAAAAAGATTTTATTAACATGTCCAAATACCGTTTTAGAGTATAAACAAAAAGAGAGCTAATCGTTAGCTCTCTTTTTTCATTATTTAGCTTCTGCTGTTTTTTCTTTTGCAGAACGTACTTGCTCGTCCGCATGGTAAGAAGAACGCACAAGTGGGCCAGCTTCACAGTGGCTAAATCCTTTGCTAAGTGCAATTTCTTTAAGCTCTGCAAATTCTGCTGGTGGGTAATATTTAAGAACTGGTAAATGCTTCTTAGATGGTTGTAGGTATTGCCCAAGAGTTAAAATATCCACATTGTTTGCACGTAAGTCATCCATTGCTTCAATTAAATCTTCTCTCGTTTCACCTAAGCCCACCATAATGCTCGATTTAGTTGGAATATCAGGCTGCATTTCTTTCGCTCGACGTAAAAACTCTAATGAACGTTCATATTTTGCTCTAGCGCGAACTCGGTCAGATAATCGACGTACTGTTTCAATGTTATGGTTTAAAATATCTGGTTTTGCATCCATTAACATTTTTAAGTTTTCTTCTACTCCACCCATATCAGATGGTAATACTTCGATTGACGTAAATGGATTTTTACGACGTACAGCGCGTACTGTTTCAGCAAAAACAGCTGCTCCGCCGTCTTTTAAATCATCACGTGCAACCGCTGTTATAACAACGTGCTTTAAGCCCATTTGTACTACTGAATCTGCCACGCGTTCTGGTTCTTGTAAATCAAGCTCAGTTGGTAAGCCTGTTTTAACCGCACAAAAACGACAAGCACGTGTACAAACCGCACCTAAAATCATAAATGTTGCTGTTTTTCTTACAGCCCAGCATTCATGAATATTCGGACATTTTGCTTCCTCACAAACGGTATGAAGATTTTTAGAACGCATCATTTTCTTTAAGCCTGTATAGTTTTCATTCGTGTTTAACTTAATTTTCAACCATTCGGGCTTGCGCTTATATTCTGTTTGTTTTGTCATGGTTATCAACTCCGCACAATATGAAATAGTTTACCGTGTTCGCTTCTTTCAATGTAACATATCTATTCTAACGTATGAAAGCGATTTGCTCAAATGAAGATTCTAAGATTTTTTCCAATCGTTCCCTATAATGAAATACTCCGTATATCCCACACTAAAAAGAGTGATGTTGTGAAAGGAGTCTATTTCATGCTTCGAAAAATTTCTCTTTTGCTTTCTATTTGTTTTCTTCTCCACCAAAACATCGCTTACGGTGAAGATAATCAGCAAAGCATATACGAAAAGCGCATGGCACTATATAAAGAAACCGAGCAGTCTTCAGGCATTCCATGGTATTACTTAGCTGCAATGGATCAATATGAAAGAAATATACGGAGCGTAAGAAAAGATATTCCGAAAAAACCAGATGCCATCATTTCCCTTTATTTCAAACCAGAAATATGGGCTGGACCTATTAATAGTAACGATACTCTTCCCCATACAATTTCTCTATTTGGCGGAATAGGTTTAGATGGTGACAAAGATGGATTTGCAAATGCAAATAGCGACCGTGATCTTCTGCATACCGCAGCGACTATTTTAAGGAAACAAGGAACGTCAGAAGACCGTATTAAAATTATGCTCTGGGAATATTATAGACGTGCCAAAACAGTTGATTTAATTAGCGAATACGCCCAAATTTATAAACATTATGGACGTATTAATTTAGAAGGAAATGCTTTTCCTCTTCCGATCCGTAGTGACCATAGCTACCGTAGTACTTTCGGCGCTGGAAGAAGTTTTGGCGGCAGAAGGATTCATGAAGGAACCGATATTTTTGCCGGATATGGCGTGCCAGTAAGATCGACTTGCTATGGCATTATTGAAACGAAAGGTTGGAACCGCCTTGGTGGATGGCGCATTGGTATTCGCGACCTTCATAACAATTACCATTATTACGCTCATTTAGGCGGGTTTTCAAAAGAAATACAGCTTGGACAAATTGTTGAGCCAGGAAAAGTACTGGGATTTGTTGGTAGCACTGGTTATGGACCTCCTGGTACAGCCGGAAAATTTCCGCCCCACTTACATTTTGGCATGTATAAAGACAATGGCTATACAGAATGGGCCTTCGATCCATACATGCATTTAAGCCTTTGGGAGCGCAAAGAACGAGCAAATACAAAACGATAACCGTAGCTGCATTGCTACGGTTATTTTTTATCCAGTAAAAGTCTGACTGAGCCGGGTTTCACTTTATTTACAACTAACTATCTGTTTTCTTTTTATCAGGTACAGCAACACTTCCGCTTCCATAATACGTAGGCACTTCCCCTTGAACGATACGCGTCGCAATCGGAACATTTTGTTTCACCTTTATCTCTTTCGTATGAAATGGAATAATCACTTGCAATGTTACTTCCATTTCCATAACAATTTGAATCGCTGTAGTATTAATCCCATGCGGCTCAATTTTTTGTTTAATATCTGTATTCACATGTCCAACTGGCGTGAAATGAATCGGAATATCTGGTCCTATATTACCAAGAAGTGCATTATCAGTTACACGCCCAAAAGGAACTGCCATAGTCGCGCCGTTTTTTTCAGAAATACCTAGCTCCTTCAACTTCCCTTGTTCTACTTGCTGTAAATATTTTTCTATGTACGTGGTCGTTGATGTTACAATTTCATTTACTTGCTTTGTATTTAAATTAATTGTGGATACTTTTCCGTTTTTATCATTCTGTACTTTCATTAATGAATCTACATCGAATCCTTCATTAATTCGATCCTTTACTGCCTTCGTCATAATTGCCGTCGCCATTTTATGTGTCTCTACTTCCCCATATTTAATTAAGGTCGGCTGAATATTATTATTCACAATCCACAACCCTTGCGTAAGTAATATAACAAAAAGAATAAACGACATAAGCAGTATATACCGAAAGGCAATAGGTCCCCTTCGAAACCGCGAGTTTTTCGAGCGAAATATACTCATAAAAAAACCTCCTTCTTATATCATTTCTATGCAAGAAGGAGGGACGATATATGCTTATCTCATTTTTAATAATGCTTCTTTTCCAATCGTACCTGCTGGAATGCCTAATGCTTCAGCTCCAGTCGTTACCGATTCTAGTGGCGCTTCAAGAAGTTGTTCAATCGTTCTTACACCAACCGCACGGCCAGCAATAATTCCGCGATCACCTAACTTCTCATTTAAAAGACCTACATCTAATGCACCACACATAATATATCCTTTATCGCTCATTACAGCTAGCAAATTCGTCTTTGGAAGTTTCACGCTAACTGCAATAAACGTATAATTATCAATTATAATTGGCTCCACATTAACCATAGTTCACACTCCTCTCTTTCTTATCTGTATGACAAGAGAAAAATGAGTGTTACAAGTTAACTAGCCTATAGTTTAACGGAAGATGTATGAGTTATTAACATATCTGTTAACACATCTCTAAGTAGTTCTGGCATATAATATTGTTTGTCAGAAAGTGTGGATAGCTCTGGGTATAAGTAGCCAAATGTAAACATATCAATCGTTCCTACTGTATATATACGATCTAATTCCAGCGATTCCCCGTTAATTAATACATCTTCGAGTAAAATTTTATTCCCGGGAATCGTATCTGGAATGACTTCTACACCAGCGTAAATCATTTTCCCCATCACTTTTCCCCGAAATCCGAATCCTTTCACCTCAAGATTCTCCATATTCGGCTTACGTGCTTTCAAAATAACTTCTCTTAATATCTTTCCTGGAACTTTCAAAGCACACGGATTAATTGGATGTGGACAAATTCTGTGAATATCTCCGCGCGTTACAACACCCTCTTCTAACCCTTCAAGAAGTACACCAGCGTTCACCATGCCAATCTCTGCATTGCACCATGTTTTCAGCGCACTTGCTAACATGTGAGAAAACGGCGTCTCCTGAAACCAATCAACCGGTAATGACTCTTTTAAATGAACGACAGACTCTGCCATTATATGCTCACTTTCTTCCTGCAGTATTTCAATTGTGGATAACGGCTTGCTATAAGCACCTAACCGTTCCGTCTTAATCGCTCTACCGTCTTTTTTCAGCAATTTCTTCATCTCGATATCCACAGTAAGCTGCACGTGACCAACGTAACGTCCCCACTTTTCACAACAACAAAGTAAAGTATTATTCAGTAGAATACCACGCTCAAATAAATGATGCGTATGTGCTCCTAAAATAACATCTATATCATAATGCTCTGCCATATACTCATCCATACTTTTTCCAAGGTGAGAAAGGACAACCGTAATATGAGCCTCATCTTTCACTTCTTCTAAAATAGACTCTAAATGAATAATGGGATCTTCAATATGCCAATCGAGCATCTGATAAAACTCTGGATAAGCTACCGTTAATCCGATAAAAGCAATGGTAATCCCATCCGTCGTTGTATGCAATTTATAAGGCCTTGCCCATGACGGACGTACCCCTTCTTTTTCAAATAAATTTGCGACAAGTATTTCAAATCCAGCATCATCATAGAGCCGATTCAAATGCTCCTTCGCTAACGTAATTCCTTCATTATTTCCGATCGTTACATAATCATATAACGCCTCATTCAAAAGCTTCGTATTCCCAAGTCCATTCGTCGCTTCCGAAATACTATGAAAACGATCCACATGATCGCCGATATCAACCGTCAAAACAGTCTCTCCCGCTTCCTGTCTTCGCTTTTTCTCCCCTAGAACAAACCGAGAAATTTGCGGCCAATTTTCAAAATGACTATGTATATCGTTTGTATGATAAAGGTGGATGATTGTTTCTTTATTTGTATTCAGAGAAAAAACCTCCTCTCAGTTCCTTACTGCCATTTACGCTATGCGCACACAATAATCCTGTAAATACTTTTCGTCTTTTCTTGCTATTTTACATTGTACTCGCATTGTGAGAAAAAGCAAAAGATTGTCCTTTTTATACGAGAAACTTTATTTTTGCCAGTGTGGGGATTAGTTGGTAGAGCTGGGATTTGTCAGAAAGTTAGCCGTGGGGATTTTCCCATAAGTTCTTTGCTGCATTTGTCATTATTTTAATCTAAATTACTTTCAGTCGCCCTCTTTATGTATAAATGCTCCTTTCCTGTTTGAAGGGTGCGGGGTATTCGTTCCTCTTGCTATGTCGTAATTTGTTGATAAGTCGATATCCCTTGTCGAATCGTCGATATATTGAAATAATCGCTGATATATTCCGAGTTATGGTCGATATATTTGAAAAATCGCTGATATATTTAACTGAACACCCACCCGGGTATCCTCTCCCAAGCCAAGACAAATCCGCAAAACAAAAAAGCGCCCTGCTGTGCAGGGCGCTTTCTTCATGCATATATTATCCAGCTTTGCCTCCTAGCCCCTCATGTCTAAGAACCTTCCGCACGAGAAGATAAAAAGCATCTTCTGTGCGAAAGAACCTTAGCCAACGGGTCTGAACAGTCGGCTCCGCATTTCTATTTAACCAATAGAACCTTCCATCTCAAACTTGATTAGGCGGTTCATTTCAACTGCGTATTCCATTGGAAGTTCGCGAGTGAATGGTTCAATGAAGCCCATTACGATCATTTCTGTAGCTTCTTGCTCAGAAATACCACGGCTCATTAGGTAGAATAATTGTTCTTCTGATACTTTAGATACTTTCGCTTCGTGCTCAAGTGAAACGTAATCGTTTTTGATTTCGTTGTAAGGAATTGTATCAGATGTAGATTGGTTATCCATGATTAACGTGTCACACTCGATGTTAGAGCGAGAGTTTTTCGCTTTTGGTCCGAAGTGTACGATACCACGGTAAGTTACTTTACCACCATGCTTCGCAATCGATTTAGAAACGATTGTTGAAGACGTGTTTGGTGCTAAGTGAATCATTTTCGCACCAGCATCTTGGTGTTGGCCTTTACCAGCAATCGCGATAGATAATGTTAAACCACGAGCGCCTTCGCCTTTTAAGATAACTGCTGGGTATTTCATCGTTAATTTAGATCCGATGTTACCGTCAATCCATTCCATCGTTGCGTTTTCTTCACAAACCGCACGTTTTGTAACTAGGTTGTATACGTTGTTCGCCCAGTTTTGGATTGTTGTATAACGGCAATAAGCATCTTTTTTAATGATGATTTCTACTACCGCACTGTGAAGTGAGTTAGTAGTGTAAACAGGTGCTGTACAACCTTCTACGTAGTGTACGTGTGCGCCTTCGTCTACAATGATAAGCGTACGTTCGAATTGTCCCATATTTTCAGAGTTAATACGGAAATACGCTTGAAGTGGTGTATCAACTTTAACACCTTTTGGAACGTAGATGAATGATCCACCAGACCAAACTGCAGAGTTTAATGCAGAGAATTTGTTGTCTGTTGGTGGGATTACTTTTCCGAAATGTTCACGGAAAATATCTTCGTTCTCTTTTAATGCGCTATCTGTATCTTTGAAGACGATTCCTAGAGCTTCTAGGTCTTCTTTCATGTTGTGGTATACAACTTCAGATTCGTACTGTGCAGATACACCAGCTAAATATTTTTGCTCAGCTTCTGGAATACCTAATTTATCAAATGTTGCTTTAATTTCATCAGGTACTTCATCCCAAGACTTCTCAGATTTCTCAGATGGTTTTACGTAGTACGTAATTTCATCGAAATCTAAGTCGTTTAAGTCGCCGCCCCATTGTGGCATTGGCATTTCATAGAACTTATCCAGTGATTTTAAACGGAAGTCTAACATCCACTGTGGTTCTTCTTTCATACGTGAAATTTCTTCAACGATTTCTTTTGTTAAACCGCGTCCAGCACGGAAAATCGAAACGTCTTTGTCTTTGAAACCATATTTATAATCGCCGATATCTGGCAGTTGCTTCGCCATGTTGGTGTGTCCCTCCTTAGATAACCTCGTTTTTAGGAACCTTTAACATTACTTATCTTCGTTTAAGCCCTTTTCTAACGCTTTCCACGCTAATGTTGCACATTTAATACGTGCAGGGAACTTGCATACGCCTTGTAATGCTTCAATATCTCCTAAATCGATGCTGTCATCGTACTCTTTTCCTAGCATCATGTCAGAGAAAATTTTCGAAAGCTGAAGTGCTTCTTCAATTTTCTTACCTTTTACTGCTTGTGTCATCATTGAAGCTGAAGACATTGAGATTGAACATCCTTCGCCTTCAAACTTCGCCTCTTGTACAATACCTTCTTCTACTTTCATCGTAAGTTGAATACGATCGCCGCAAGTTGGATTGTTCAAGTTAACGGTAACACTATCTTCTAATACGCCATGGTTACGAGGATTTTTATAATGATCCATAATAACTTGACGATATAACGTATCTAAATTATTAAATGACATTTGTGAAATACTCCTTTGTCTTGATTAGCGAGTCAACAAATGTATCAATTTCTTCTTTTGTATTATATAAATAGAAGCTCGCACGTGCTGTTGAAGAAGCTTTTAGCCACTTCATAAGCGGTTGTGCACAGTGATGTCCTGCGCGAACTGCAATGCCTTCTACATCTAATACAGTCGCTACATCGTGAGGATGTACGTCTTCAATATTAAATGTAACAAGACCAGCGCGATGCTTTGGACCATAAATTGTAACGCCATCTACTTCTGATAGTCTTTCTAAAGCGTATTGCGCTAATTCATGCTCATGCTTTTCAATATTATGAAGACCGATTTCTTCTAGGAAATCAATTGCCGCACCAAGTCCGATTGCATTACCGATAATCGGTGTACCTGCTTCAAACTTCCACGGAAGCTCTTTCCAAGTAGATTCTTGTAAATCTACGAAATCAATCATTTCACCACCAAATTCAATTGGCTCCATATTGTTTAGCAATTCTTTCTTACCATATAATACGCCGATACCTGTAGGTCCGCACATCTTATGAGCAGATAATGCATAGAAATCACAGTTTAAATCTTGTACATCCACTTTCATGTGAGGTGTACTTTGTGCACCGTCAACGACCATAATTGCGCCGTTTTCGTGTGCGATTGCTCCGATTTCTTTTACAGGGTTAATCGTTCCAAGTACGTTTGATACTTGCATAATAGAAACGATTTTTGTATTCGGTGTAACAGTTTGACGAACATCTTCTAAAGAGATCGTACCGTCTGGTTGAAGCGGAAGGTATTTCAAAGTTGCGCCAGTTTTCTTCGCAACTTGTTGCCACGGAATGATATTACTATGGTGCTCCATGTAAGAAATAACGATCTCATCGCCTTCTTTTACATTTTCAAGACCATAGCTAGCTGCTACTGTATTTAATGCAGTTGTCGTTCCGCGTGTGAAAATAATCTCTTCCATTGATTTCGCATTGATAAACTTGCGAACTTTCTCACGTGCACCTTCATACGCGTCGGTAGCTTTCGTACCGAGCGTATGAACACCGCGATGCACGTTAGAATTATATTCTTTATAGTAACGTTCTAACGTTTCAATGACTTGAATTGGTTTTTGAGAAGTTGCTGCACTATCGAAATAAACAAGTTGTTTGCCGTTCACTTTTTGATCAAGAATTGGAAACTGTTTGCGTATTTCATGAATATTCATTAGCGAACTTTCCTTTCAATTACCTCAACAAGCTGTGCCTTTACTCCTTCAATTGGAAGCTCATTAACTACAGGTGCTAAGAATCCATGGATGACTAAACGTTCTGCTTCGCGTTTTGGAATACCACGGCTCATCAAGTAGTATAGTTGGACTGGATCTACGCGACCTACTGAAGCTGCGTGACCTGCCATTACATCATCTTCGTCGATTAAAAGAATTGGGTTTGCATCACCGCGAGCTTTTTCATCTAACATAAGAACGCGAGAAGATTGTTGTGCATTTGATTTAGATGCACCGTGTTCAATTTTACCAATTCCGTTAAAGATAGATGTTGCACTATCTTTTTGTACACCGTGTTTTAAAATCCAACCTTCAGAATGTTTACCGAAGTGAACAACTTTAGTTGTAAAGTTTTGTGTTTGGTTACCACGGCCAATTGTTACTGTTTTCGTATCAGCATATGAACCGTCGCCCATTAAGTTCGTAACGTTCTCTGAAATTGTGTTTCCGTCATTCATAAGGCCTAGAGCCCAATCAATACGGCCGTCGCGTCCTACAACGCCGCGGCGGTTAACGTAAGTTGTTACGTCTTTTGCTAATAGATCAACCGCACCGAATTTCACTTGTGCGCCTTGTTCCACGATTACTTCTGCTACGATATTTGCAATACCTTTAGCATTTTCATTTGCAACATAGTTTTCTACATAAGTTGCAGTACTGTTCGCATCAGCTACGAATAGTACGTGGTTATATACGTTAGCTTCTTCGCCGTCTACTAAGAATACAGCTTGAAGTGGAGTTTCAAGAACAACGTTTTTCGGAACATATACGAATGCACCACCGTTGATTAATGCAGCATGAAGTGCAGTTAGACGATGCTCGTCTACTTTCACGCCGTCTTTCATTAAGTACTTTTGTACTAGTTCAGCATGCTCAGTTGCTGCTGTTACAATGTCTGTAAAAATAACACCTTTTTCTTTTGCTTCGTCTGCTAAAGAAACGAATGCAGTTGTACCAGTACGTTGCACTAATACGCTGTTATTTTCATCGATTAAGTTTTTCACTGCTTCTGGAAGTTCAGTTAAAGAACTTACAGGCTCTTGCTTAGCAGCGTCGCCTTTTCCGATAAAGTCCCATTTGTCAATTTTCGTTTTATCAGGCGTTGGCATTGGAAGTTCAGTTGCTTGTGCAAGAGCTTGTAAGCGGAACTCAGTCAACCAAGCAGCTTCGTTTACTTCGCTTGCGCGTTGACGGATTGTTTCTTGATCGAAAGGTAATGTACCGATTGTCATGTTTATGCTCCTCTCTTACGCTTCTTGCTCTGTTGTTTCGTCTTCAATACCTAATTCTTTTTTAATCCAGTCGTAACCTTCAGCTTCTAGACGTTGTGCAAGCTCAGGGCCACCAGATTTAACGATACGACCGTTCATCATAACGTGAACGAAGTCTGGAGTGATGTAGTTTAATAAACGTTGGTAATGCGTAATCATTAGGCAACCGAACTCTTCGCCGCGCATTTCGTTAATACCTTTAGATACAACTTTTAATGCATCGATATCAAGACCTGAGTCGATTTCATCTAAGATTGCGATTTTTGGCTCAATCATCATTAATTGAAGAATTTCGTTACGTTTTTTCTCTCCACCAGAGAAACCTTCGTTTAAATAACGTTGTGCCATTTCTGGATCCATTTCTAGGAATTCCATGTTTTTATCTAATGTACGGATAAATTTCATAAGAGAAATTTCATCGCCTTCTTCACGACGTGCGTTAATTGCAGAACGTAAGAAGTCAGCGTTTGTTACTCCGCTAATTTCACTTGGATATTGCATTGCTAGGAATAGACCCGCTTGTGCGCGCTCATCTACTTCCATTTCTAATACATCTTCACCGTCGATGATGATGCTACCTTCTGTTACTTCATACTTTGGGTGACCCATAATTGCAGAAGATAAAGTTGATTTACCTGTTCCGTTAGGTCCCATAATTGCGTGGATTTCTCCACCTTTTACTTCAAGGTTTACACCCTTTAAAATTTCTTTGCCATCAATTGATACGTGTAAGTCTTTAACCGTTAATGTAGAACCAGCCATCTCAATACCTCCATTAATCCTATATATACATTTTAAAAATTCCTAAAA
>NZ_WEII01000051.1:0-33534 GCF_009183805.1 Bacillus sp. B2-WWTP-C-10-Post-4
GATCAACGGGTTCAACAGGTCCAACGGGAGCAACAGGATCAACGGGTTCAACAGGTCCAACGGGAGCGACAGGATCAACAGGCCCAACGGGATCGACAGGTTCAACAGGATCAACAGGTTCAACAGGTTCAACAGGTTCAACAGGATCAACGGGTTCAACAGGTCCAACGGGAGCAACAGGAGCAACAGGCCTTACAGGAGCAACAGGTACAAGTATCACGGCGACATATGCATTTGCAAATAATACGTCGGGAACAGCGATATCGGTACTTCTTGGTGGAACGAATGTCCCGCTTCCGAATAATCAAAATATCGGTCCTGGTATTACGGTTTCCGGGGGAAATACAGTATTTACGGTTGCAAATGCTGGGAATTATTATATTTCATATTCGATTAATATAACAGCTTCATTATTGGTCAGTTCACGAATTACAATTAATGGAGCACCACTTGCTGGGACGATCAATTCTCCTGCGTTAGCAACTACATCATTTAGCGCAACAATTATTACAAATCTTGCAGCAGGAGATGCTATTAGTTTGCAACTATTTGGTTTGTTAGCTGTTGCAACATTATCAACAACTACACCAGGAGCTGTATTAACGATAATAAGATTAAGCTAAATAATAACTCTCTTACTTTTTTAAGATTAGGAGAGTTTCTACATATAATAAGAAGTTAATGAAGTAAAGCATAGTGATATAAAAGTCAGAATATTATGATTGTAACGTTATGGTGACTATAATATAATGAAAACAACCTCATGAATGAACATTCATTTATTTTTGATGTATTTGAAGGGGGAATGAAGGTGGAAAAACCATGGTTGAAAAGTTATCCAGAGGAAATTCCAAGTACGATTTCTTATGATATTCAGCCGCTTCATAAATATGTAGAACAGATGGCTTCTCGCTATCCAGAAAAGAAAGCGCTTCACTTTTTGGGGAAGGATATTACATTTTCACACTTCCATGATAAAGTGAAGAAATTTGCAAATTATCTTCAAAAGCTCGGTGTGGAAAAGGGTGATCGAGTTGCTATTATGTTGCCGAATTGTCCGCAAGCTGTAATTGGTTATTACGGTACATTACTTGCGGGAGGTATCGTAGTACAAACCAATCCACTGTATACAGAAAGGGAATTAGAATATCAGCTTCATGACTCGGGAGCAAAAGTAATTCTTTGCCTCGATTTAGTGTTTCCAAGAGTAACGAATGTTCAATCTGCTACAAAAATTGAGCATATTATCGTAACTCGCATTGCGGACTTTTTACCATTCCCTAAAAATCTATTGTATCCATTTGTGCAGAAAAAACAGTCGAATTTAGTTGTGAAAGTATCAGAGAGTGAAACGATTCATCTTTGGAATTCAGTAGAAAAAGAAGTGAATACGAATGTTGAGGTGCCTTGTGATCCTGAAAAAGATCTAGCTCTTTTACAGTACACAGGAGGAACAACCGGATTTCCGAAAGGCGTTATGTTAACGCATAAAAACCTCGTCTCTAACACGTTAATGGGAGTTCAATGGTTATATAATTGCAAAGAAGGAGAAGAAGTCGTTCTTGGGGTTCTTCCATTTTTCCATGTTTATGGTATGACAGCTGTTATGAATTTAAGTATTATGCAAGGATACAAAATGGTCCTTATTCCAAAGTTTGATATGAAAATGGTTTTTGAAGCGATTAAGAAGCATAAAGTGACATTGTTTCCAGGTGCACCAACCATTTATATCGCTCTTTTAAATAGTCCACTTTTAAAAGAATATGATATTTCTTCTATTCGTGCTTGTATTAGTGGATCAGCACCACTGCCAGTAGAAGTACAGGAAAAGTTCGAAACAGTTACAGGTGGTAAACTAGTAGAGGGATATGGTTTAACAGAATCCTCTCCAGTTACACATAGTAATTTTTTATGGGAAAAGCGAGTGCCAGGTAGCATTGGAGTTCCGTGGCCAGATACAGAAGCAATCATTATGTCACTTGAGACTGGTGAGGCATTACCGCCAGGAGAAATAGGGGAAATTGTAGTGAAAGGTCCTCAAATTATGAAAGGATACTGGAATAAGCCAGAGGAAACAGCGGCTGTATTGCAAGATGGCTGGCTCCATACAGGTGATGTTGGCTACATGGATGAAGATGGATTTTTCTATGTGAAAGATCGCAAGAAAGATATGATTGTCGCGAGTGGATTTAATGTGTATCCTCGTGAAGTTGAAGAAGTATTATATGAGCATGAAAAAGTGCAAGAAGTAGTGACAATTGGAGTTCCAGATCCGTACCGAGGAGAGACAGTTAAAGCATTTGTTGTGTTAAAAGAAGGTACGGAGTGCTCTGAGGAAGAATTAAATCAGTTTGCACGTAAATATTTAGCGGCTTATAAAGTGCCGAAAGTATATGAGTTTAGAGATGAATTGCCAAAAACGACAGTAGGGAAAATTTTACGCCGTGTTCTAATAGATGAAGAGAAGAGAAAGAATGAGGATGAGCAAACGGGCTAAGGCCCTTTCTTTTTGAAAAAATAGGATTGACACTTTTCTAAATAGTCAGTATTATAAGAATATGAATGACTATTCATTCAGTCATCTTCTTGAAGGGGACAGTAAAGTGAAGAAAAATAGACCGAAATACAATCAAATTATTGATGCGGCAGTCATTGTGATTGCGGAGAATGGGTACCACCAAGCGCAAGTTTCTAAAATCGCAAAGCAAGCTGGGGTAGCTGATGGCACGATTTATTTATATTTTAAAAATAAAGAAGATATATTAATATCCTTATTCCAAGAGAAGATGGGAGAATTTGTCGAAACAATTCGTCAAAAAACAGCAGGAATTGAAAGCGCTGTATCGAAGTTATTCATGTTGGTAGAAACGCACTTCTTGCTGTTGTCGCAAAATGATCCTCTTGCTATCGTTACGCAATTAGAGCTAAGGCAGTCCAATCAAGACTTGCGCCTTAAAATAAATGAAGTATTAAAAGGCTACTTACAAGTTATGGATGAGATTTTAGAGACTGGTATAAAACAAGGTGAATTTCAAGCAGATTTAAATGTTCGCGTGGCAAGACAAATGATCTTTGGAACAGTAGATGAAGTTGTGACCAATTGGGTAATGAGCGATCATAAGTATGATCTGGTCGCACTTTCAAAAACGGTACACGGGCTACTTATTGCAGCTTGTGGTTATCGTCAATAATGGGAGGGATCATGTTGAAATTCCTATCTGTAAGAGTTGAAGATCATATCGCGGTGGCGACATTAAATCACGCACCAGCGAATGCGATGTCTTCACAAGTTATGCATGATGTTACTGAATTAATTGATCAAGTGGAAAAGGATGATAACATTCGTGTTGTTGTTATTCATGGTGAAGGACGTTTCTTCTCAGCGGGAGCAGATATTAAAGAATTTACATCTGTTACTGAAGCGAAGCAAGCAACAGAATTAGCACAGCTTGGACAAGTTACGTTTGAGCGTGTTGAAAAATGTTCAAAACCAGTTATTGCGGCAATTCATGGAGCGGCACTGGGCGGCGGCCTTGAGTTTGCTATGTCTTGCCACATGCGCTTTGCAACTGAAAGTGCAAAACTTGGTTTACCTGAATTAACACTTGGATTAATTCCTGGCTTTGCAGGTACACAGCGCTTACCACGTTATGTTGGGAAAGCGAAAGCTTGTGAAATGATGTTAACAAGTACACCAATTACTGGTGCAGAAGCATTAAAGTGGGGACTTGTTAACGGATTGTTCTCTGAAGAATCTCTTTTAGATGATACGCTTAAAGTTGCAAAACAAATTGCTGGAAAAAGTCCAGCAACAACTCGTGCTGTACTAGAGTTATTGCAAACGACAAAATCGTCTCATTACTATGAAGGTGTACAACGTGAATCACAGATTTTTGGTGAAGTATTTACGAGTGAAGATGGAAGAGAAGGTGTAGCTGCATTTTTAGAAAAGCGTAAACCTTCATTTAGTGGCAGGTAGTTCAATTATTTTTTTAATATAAATTAACAGAAAATTAAAATTGATAGAATCTTTCTGAAAAACAAGGGGGTAAATGGAATGAACATCTACGTACTCATGAAACGAACATTTGATACAGAAGAAAAAATCGTAATTAAAAACGGTGCAATTTACGATGGCGAAGCGGAATTCATCATCAACCCTTACGATGAATATGCAATTGAAGAAGCAATTCAAGTAAGAGACGCACAAGGTGGAGAAGTTACAGTTGTAACAGTCGGTGGCGAAGATAGTGAGAAAGAACTTCGTACTGCATTAGCAATGGGCTGTGATAAAGCCGTATTAATTAATATTGAAGATGATGTAGAAAATGGTGACCAGTTCACGACAGCAAAAGTGCTTGCTGAATATTTAAAAGATAAAGATGCAGATTTAATTTTAGGCGGAAACGTTGCAATTGATGGTGCATCTGGACAAGTAGGACCACGCGTAGCTGAAGCGTTAAATATTCCATATGTAACGACAATTACAAAACTTGAAATTGACGGTACAAATGTGAAGATTGAGCGTGATGTTGAAGGTGATACAGAAGTGATTGCAACTTCATTACCAGTTTTAGTAACAGCACAGCAAGGTTTAAATGAACCGCGTTATCCATCGCTTCCAGGTATTATGAAAGCGAAGAAAAAGCCGCTAGAAGAATTAGAATTAGATGATTTAGATTTAGAAGAAGATGATGTGGAAGCAAAGACAAAAACAATTGAAATCTATTTGCCTCCTAAGAAAGATGCAGGAAAAGTGTTACAAGGCGAGCTGCAAGATCAAGTAAAAGAACTTGTATCGTTGCTCCATACAGAAGCGAAAGTAATCTAATAAAATACGAAATTATATATGCAGGAGGGAAAATCTATGGCTCGTAAAGTATTAGTAATGGGTGAAGTTCGTGATGGATCGCTACGTAACGTTTCTTTTGAAGCGGTAGCAGCAGCAAAAACAATTGCAGAAGGCGGTGAAGTAGTAGGTCTTCTAATTGGAGACAGCGTTGCCTCTTTTGCAAATGAATTGATTCATTACGGTGCAGATCGCGTTGTGACAGTTGAAAATGATAAATTAAAATCATATACATCTGATGGTTATGCACAAGCGTTTTTAGCTGTACATGCTGAAGAAAATCCAGAAGGTATTGTCTTTGGACATACAGCACTTGGCAAAGATTTATCACCAAAATTAGCAGCGAAGCTTGAAGCTGGTTTAATTTCTGACGTAACTGCTTTAGAGGTTGAAGGTGGAAATGTTATCTTCACTCGTCCAATTTACTCTGGTAAAGCATTCGAGAAGAAGATTGTAACAGACGGCATCTTATTTGCGACAGTGCGTCCAAATAACATTGCAACTCTGGAAAAAGATGAGTCTCGCAGCGGTGACGTATCTTCTATTACAGTTGATGTGAAAGATTTACGTACAATCATTCAAGATGTTGTCCGTAAAACAGCAGAAGGTGTGGATCTTTCTGAAGCGAAAGTTATTATCGCTGGTGGACGCGGTGTGAAGAGTGAAGAAGGCTTTAAACCATTAAAAGAGTTAGCTGACGTACTAGGCGGCGCTGTTGGGGCATCTCGTGGTGCTTGTGACGCTGAATACTGTGATTACTCATTACAAATTGGTCAAACTGGTAAAGTTGTTACCCCAGACTTATACATTGCATGTGGTATTTCTGGTGCGATTCAGCATTTAGCAGGTATGTCTAACTCAAAAATAATCGTTGCGATTAATAAAGATCCAGAAGCAAGTATCTTTAAAGTAGCTGACTACGGTATTGTCGGTGACTTATTCGAAGTTGTACCTCTCTTAACAGAAGAGTTTAAAAAGTTAAAAGTACATTCATGATTTTAGTACCCTTGAGTTCCAAGTGAAGTACCCCTATATATAGAAAAAGGTGAGAGATCCCCTGTCTCTCATCTTTTTAGTATTTAATCCGTATTTTTATATAGTATAAAGGAACATTTTTTTGTTACAATACATAACGATACATATTATTCGCCACGTATATAAGTTAATGATATACTCTTGGTAGAATATACTTGAAGGAGGAAATAAAATGGCAATTGTAAACGCAAATGACCAAAGCTTCGCAGCTGAAACTAGCGAAGGTGTTGTATTATTAGATTTCTGGGCACCTTGGTGTGGACCTTGTAAAATGATCGCTCCTGTATTAGAGGAAATCGATGCAGAACTAGGCGAAAAAGTAAAAGTAGTAAAAGTAGACGTTGATGAAAACCAAGAAACTGCTCGTCAATTCGAAGTAATGAGCATTCCAGCTCTTTTCGTATTAAAAGACGGTAAAGTAGTTGATCAAGCGTTAGGTTACAAACCGAAAGAAGCGTTAGTAGAATTAGTTTCTAAACACTTCTAAAATAAAAAAGCTACCATTTGGTAGCTTTTTTTATTTTCTTTTTTACAGTCTTTCCGTTACAATAAAAGAACGTATGTTGGGTGTTTGGGCATAGTATGTTTTCAAGGGAAAATAAAAATGCTAAGTATGTAGAAATGGAGGGAGACGAGTGCACGAACATTTGAAAGAGAAGTTGGCTATTTTACCAGATCAACCTGGTTGTTATTTGATGAAAGATAAGCAAGGAACGGTTATATATGTCGGAAAGGCAAAAGTGCTTAAAAATCGTGTGCGCTCGTACTTTACTGGTTCACATGATGGGAAAACACTGCGGCTTGTAGGAGAAATTGTTGATTTTGAATATATTGTAACTTCTTCGAATTTAGAAGCACTTATTTTAGAGTTAAATCTAATTAAAAAATATGATCCGAAATATAATATTCAATTAAAAGATGATAAAACATATCCTTTTATTAAAATTACAGCGGAGAAGCAACCTCGCTTACTCATTACTCGAAACGTAAAAAAAGATAAAGGGAAATATTTTGGTCCTTATCCAAATGCACAATCTGCTCATGAAACGAAAAAACTGCTAGATCGTATGTATCCACTTCGGAAATGCACGAATATGCCAGATAAAGTTTGTTTGTATTATCATATGGGTCAATGTTTAGCACCTTGTGTGAAAGAAGTGACGGAAGAACAAAATAAAGAAATTGTAGATGAAATTATTAAGTTTTTAAATGGTGGACATAAAGAAGTTCGTTCAGAACTAGAAATAAAAATGTATGAGGCTTCAGAGAAACTAGAGTTTGAACGTGCAAAAGAGTTGCGTGATCAAATTGCTCATATTGATGCGATTATGGAAAAACAAAAGATGATTATGAGTGACTTAGTGGATCGTGATGTGTTTGGATATGCAGTGGATAAAGGATGGATGTGTGTTCAAGTTTTCTTCGTTCGAAAAGGAAAGCTAATTGAACGTGATGTTTCTATGTTTCCAATTTACGATGAACCAGAAGAGGGTTTTTTAACGTTTATCGGCCAATTTTATGAAAACAGTAGTCATTTTAAGCCGAAGGAGATTGTCGTTCCAGGAAGTATAGACTCGGAATTAGTAGAGCGCTTTTTAGAAGTGGAAGCGACGCAGCCGAAACGTGGTAAGAAAAAAGACCTTGTAGAATTGGCAAATAAAAATGCGAAGATTGCTCTTGAAGAGAAGTTTTACTTAATTGAACGTGATGAAGAACGAACGATTAAAGCGGTAGATCATTTAGGGAAGCAGCTTGGGATTGAAACGCCATATCGTATTGAAGCGTTTGATAACTCAAATATTCAAGGAACAAATCCCGTTTCTGCAATGATTGCTTTTATCGATGGGAAACCGGCGAAGAAAGAGTATCGAAAATATAAAATTAAAACGGTTCAAGGACCAGATGATTATGAGTCTATGAGAGAAGTTGTGAGGCGCCGTTATACAAGGGCGCTTAAAGAAAATTCACCTTTACCTGATTTGATTATTATTGATGGAGGAAAAGGCCATCTAGCGGCTGCAAGTGATATTTTAGAGAATGAGCTCGGATTATATATTCCGATGGCAGGTCTTGTAAAAGATGATAAACATAAAACCTCCCATTTAATTATTGGGGATCCACCGGAACCTGTGATGCTTGAGAGAAATAGCCAAGAATTTTATTTATTGCAGCGTATTCAAGATGAGGTGCATCGATTTGCGATTACATTCCATCGTCAATTACACGGGAAATCTGTCATTCAATCAGCATTGGATGATATTCCAGGAATCGGTGATAAACGGAAAAAGGTATTGTTAAAACATTTTGGTTCATTAAAGAAGATGAAAGAAGCTTCTATAGAGGAATTTGTCGAAGCGGGTATGCCGAAAAATGTCGCGGAGACGATTTATACGTATTTAACAGATAAGAAGACGTTGTAGTTTACAACGTCTTCTGTTTTTTGGTATAATTTCTGAAGATTTAAAATAAATGCATCTGAATGAAAATACAAAAAAGTCAACTAAACTGATATGTCTAGTTGACTGTAGGTAATGCTTACACTTCAATGAGATCTTTTATATCCCATTTTACAAGAAATGTAATAGAGTCAGAACGTTTTTTCTTTTCTTCGTATGACTCTGCAACGACGTTCCGTTGCTTTTGGATTTGTTCAGCGATGAATCCGGCTTCTAGTTGATAAGAAGAATGTCGTTTTTGTTTTTGACGTTCTGCGATGAGTGTGCCTTTAAGTTGGAACTGCATTTCACGACGCTTATGTTCAACAATGCTTAAAGTGCCCCAGCCAGCCTTTTCAAAGAACTGAATGACTTCTTCAATTGTTTCTAGCGGATATTTTCTTGCAAGGTTTCTACCAGACCAGTATAAAATACCATCTAAATCGTTGCCGATTAAATCAGGTAGTAATTCTTCACGTAGCAATTCATAAGCGAAGGCGTTCAATGAAACATCTTCTAAAGATGTTGTATCGATTGTATTTTTACTCACAATATTCCCCTCTTTCTATAGGGATTATTATATAACATTTCACATTTATAAAAACAGATTTTTCTTTAGGAAAATCTGAATATATA
Source organism: Bacillus sp. B2-WWTP-C-10-Post-4 (assembly GCF_009183805.1). Classification (NCBI taxonomy): domain Bacteria; kingdom Bacillati; phylum Bacillota; class Bacilli; order Caryophanales; family Bacillaceae; genus Bacillus; species Bacillus sp. B2-WWTP-C-10-Post-4. The sequence continues at coordinate 8,956 of NZ_WEII01000051.1, forward strand.
AGAAGAAAAAAAGAATTGGCAAATTATATGCAAATTATGTATACGTTTTCTTGACGCTTCGACAAAAATAGGAGTAAAATGAACTTGGTATCAAATTATGCTGAAATATTTCGAATAATTTTTTCAGTTTTTCTTATGCCAATAGTGAAAAAACATTATTGTCATAAACTAATCTGAAAACAGCAGTCAAACATTCAAGGGGGGTAATGGGGACATGAAAGGCCGCGAGTATACGTTTCGTAAGTGGCACTCATTAATGGGGGTCATCCCGGTTGGTGTCTTTTTGACGCAACATTTAATTGTAAACAACTTTGCAACACGAGGAGCAGAGGCTTTTAACAAAGCTGCAGGCTTTATGGAGCTCCTTCCATTCCGGTATGCGCTAGAAATTTTCATCATCTTTTTACCGATACTGTACCATGCTATATATGGCTTATATATTGCATTTACAGCTAAGAACAATGCGGTTTCTTACGGTTATTTCCGTAACTGGATGTTCGTTTTCCAAAGAATTTCAGGTATCGTTACGCTGATCTTCATTTCTTGGCACGTCTGGGAAACTCGTATTCAAGCAATGTTAGGTAAAGAGGTAAACTATGATATGATGGCAGATATTTTAAACAATCCAGCTATGTTTGCATTCTACTTAGTTGGTGTTGTTTCAACAATTTTCCACTTTGCAAATGGACTATGGACATTCTGCATCAGCTGGGGAATTACAGTATCTCCACGTTCACAAAGAATCTCTACTTATGTAACATTAGCTATTTTCTTAGGTTTATCTTATGTAGGTGTGAGTGCATTATTAGCGTTCATCGATCCACAGCTAGCAAACCAGTAAGGAGTGGGAGAGCATGAAAGGGAAACTTATAGTAGTCGGCGGTGGCTTGGCTGGCTTAATGGCAACGATTAAAGCGGCAGAAGCAGGAGTAAATGTTGAACTGTTTTCTTTAGTACCAGTAAAACGTTCACATTCTGTATGTGCTCAGGGCGGAATTAACGGTGCCGTAAATACGAAAGGTGAAGGGGATTCTCCATGGATCCACTTTGACGATACAATTTATGGTGGGGACTTCTTAGCGAACCAACCACCAGTTAAAGCAATGTGTGAAGCAGCACCTGGTATCATTCATTTAATGGACCGTATGGGTGTTATGTTCAACCGTACGGAAGAAGGACTTCTTGATTTCCGTCGATTTGGTGGAACGCAACATCACCGTACAGCATTTGCTGGTGCAACAACTGGACAGCAATTACTTTACGCATTAGATGAGCAAGTACGTCGTCACGAAGTAGCAGGACTTGTAACGAAATATGAAGGTTGGGATTTCTTACGAGCTGTTGTTGATGATGAAGGTGTGTGCCGAGGAATCGTTGCACAAGACTTACAAACTATGGAGATTAGAAGTTTCGGAGCAGATGCCGTGATTATGGCAACAGGGGGCCCTGGTATCATTTTCGGAAAATCAACAAACTCCATTATCAATACAGGTACAGCAGCTTCTGCTGTATATCAACAAGGCGCATATTATGCAAACGGTGAGTTCATTCAAATTCACCCAACGGCAATTCCTGGAGACGATAAATTACGTCTTATGAGTGAATCTGCACGTGGTGAAGGTGGACGTGTTTGGACATATAAAGATGGTAAACCATGGTACTTCTTAGAAGAAAAATATCCGGCTTACGGAAACCTTGTACCTCGTGACATCGCAACGCGTGAAATCTTTGATGTTTGCGTAGAGCAAAAACTAGGTATTAACGGTGAAAACATGGTGTACTTAGATCTTTCTCATAAAGATCCAAAAGAACTAGATATTAAACTAGGTGGAATTATTGAAATCTATGAGAAATTTACAGGGGATGATCCTCGTAAACTACCGATGAAAATCTTCCCAGCTGTTCACTATTCAATGGGCGGACTATGGGTTGATTATAAACAGATGACAAATATTCCAGGTTTATTTGCAGCAGGTGAGTGTGATTATTCTATGCACGGTGGTAACCGTCTTGGTGCAAACTCACTATTATCAGCAATTTATGGTGGTATGGTAGCAGGACCAAACGCAATTGAGTATATGAAAGGTCTTTCTAAATCATCTGATGCTGTTTCATCTACTGTATATGAGCAAAATGAATTAATCGAAACAGAGAAATTTAACAATATTTTAACGATGGATGGTAACGAAAATGCGTATGTTCTTCATAAAGAGCTTGGAGAATGGATGACAGATAACGTTACAGTAGTTCGTGAAAATAAAAAATTATTAGAAACAGATGCGAAAATTGAAGAATTAATGGCTCGTTACAAACGTATTAACATTAACGATACAGCAAGATGGAGTAACCAAGGTGCTTCATTTACACGCCAACTTGCAAATATGTTTGAGTTAGCACGTGTTATTACAATTGGCGCATATAACCGTAATGAGAGCCGTGGGGCGCATTACAAACCTGAATTCCCAAATCGTGATGATGCAAACTTCTTAAAAACTACGATGGCAAAATTTGAGGGAGAAGGAAATGCACCAGCATTCCATTACGAAGACGTTGATATTTCATTAATTAAACCGCGTAAACGTGATTATTCTTCAAAACACGATGTAGCTGCTAAGGGTGAAGAGAAGGGGGATAAACAACATGTCTGAGAAAACAATCCGCCTCATCATTACGAGACAAGACGGGCCAGATGCGCAAGCGTTTGACCAAGAGTTTGAAATTCCATATCGTCCGAATATGAATATTATCTCAGCACTTATGGAAATCCGTCGTAATCCCGTTGATTCAAAAGGGAACCAAACAACTCCGATTGCATGGGATATGAACTGCTTAGAGGAAGTATGTGGTGCATGTTCGATGGTGATTAACGGAAAACCACGTCAATCATGTACGGCACTTATCGATCAATTAGAGCAACCAATTCGCTTAAAACCGATGAAGACATTCCCGGTTGTACGTGACTTGCAAGTTGATCGTAGTCGCATGTTTAATGCTCTAAAACGCGTTAAAGCGTGGATTCCAATTGATGGTACGTATGACCTAGGTCCAGGACCAAGAATGCCTGAGAAAAAGCGTCAATGGGCTTATGAGCTTTCAAAATGCATGACATGTGGTGTTTGCTTAGAATCATGTCCAAACGTAAACAGTAAGTCTGATTTTATTGGACCAGCACCGTTATCACAAGCTCGCTTATTCAACTCACATCCAACGGGTGAAATGCATAAAGCAGATCGCTTACGTGCAATTATGGGAGATGGAGGACTAGCAAACTGTGGTAACTCTCAAAACTGTGTGCAATCATGTCCGAAGGGTATTCCTTTAACAACTTCAATTGCGGCATTAAACCGTGATACAACAATTCAATCGTTCAAAGATTTCTTTGGTAGCGATAATAACTATTAATAAATATTGCCTCTTCATATCGAAGAGGCAATATTTATAACTATATTTTTCTGTTTATTCTGTTTATTTTAAGGTGAAAAGGAGAGATAACAATGAAGAGGATTTCTTATATTGAAGACTTTGAGCAATGGGAAAGTGGTTTTTCGTTTTACAACCCTGTAAAGGTTCGTTTTGGTGAAGTAGATATGTTTGGACATGTAAATAATGTCGTTGCTTTTACTTATTTTGAAGAAGCTCGTATTGCGTTGTTTAAAGAACTTGGATTTATGCAAGAGTGGACACATGCATCATCAGAAACGATGATCGTTGTTGCGGATTTACAATGTAATTTTATTAAGCAAATATATTTTGATGAACAGTTGAAGGTGTATGTAAAAGCAGGGTCGGTTGGGAATTCTTCTTTAGATTTACATTATATGGTGAAGAATGAAGCAGGAGAGGTTTGTTTAGTAGGTCGTGGAATGATGGTTCAAGCGTCGAAAAAAACAGGAAGAGGCGAACCATGGCCTGAAGAATGGAAGAAGAAATTACTACAATAATAGAGTGAAAGAAAAATAAGAGAGCAATTTGCTCTCTTATTTTTTGTCTTCCATCGCTTCTTCTAATGTTAAGTGATGTTTATATAGGTATGTAGCGTATGGATTACCAACGTAGCGTAAGTGCCATGGTTCATATGCATATTCTGTTGTATCTGTTTTATCTTCTAAGTAACGAATGACAAAGCCGAATTCATGAGCGTGTTCTGCGACCCATTTTCCTTCTGCTGTCTCCCCGAAGATAGGCTCTAATTGAAATTTAGCTGATTTTGAACTAATATCCATTGCTAAACCCGTTTGGTGTTCACTTGTACCAGGAATTGCGCTTACCGAATTAGCTTCGGCTTTTCCTTGGCGTCTAACGTATGTATCATGCAACGATTTTTGGCGTTTGTATGAACGATAACCAGATACAGCTGTAAGATCAAGCCCTTCTTTTTTCGCAGCTTTAAACATGTTTTCAAGTGCCTCTGCAGCATCTTTTCGCAGCAATGTTTTTTCTTTATCTTTTGGACTAATAAATGGTACATTTGGTCTCGTTAAGTCTTCAGGAATGTATCCATCTGGTAGTTTTCGATGTTTATTAATTAAGACAAGATTAGATTTGGGATTTGTTACCACTGAAAAATCATTGTCTATTTTCTTTGCATTATGATCAGCTTTTGGAAAAGCAGGAATCTCTTCTTTTTTATGGTTATTATGCTTTTGACTTTCGACAGCTTTTGCTTCATTATGTAGTGGTGTTTTAGAACCAAAGTAAGCGAAAGATGTGATCCCGATTACAATAGTAGTGGCAGAAATAATTATTATCTTTTTCATGATGCCTTGTAATCACAGTCCCTTCTTAATAAAATGTGTAATGTTTTTTTTATTATAAATCTAGTTTGTTGGAAAAGGAATATAAGAGTCATAACGTAATAGAAATGCAAAGAAAATGTCAGAAAATGTGTGAATTTGTAGTATTTTTTTATATAATTCATTTCTTATCTTTCATGAAATGCATTTTTTATGTAATATATATACATAAGAAGATGTAGCGATTATCGAGAATAGAGAACTTCTTGTATAGACTGGGAGTGAATGGGAATGGATTTTGCAACAATTATTGGACTTATTTTAGGATTTGTAGCAGTGGTAGTAGGGATGGTCGTCAAGGGCGCTGACATAACAGCCTTATTAAATCCTGCCGCAGCATTAATTATTTTTATCGGTACATTTGCTGCAGTATGTATTGCATTTCCGATGAATCAACTAAAAAGGGTTCCAAAACTATTTAAAGTTCTTTTTGGTTCAAATAAAAAGGATTTAAGTTATGAACAGTTGCTAGAATTATTTGTTCATTGGACATCTGAAAGTAGAAAATACGGTATTTTGTCTTTAGAGCAACAATTAGACAAAATTCAAGATGAATTTCTTTTGCGCGGTATGAAATTTGTGATTGATGGCGTATCCGCAGAAGATTTGGAGCAGATTTTGGAATCTGAATTAGAGGCAATTGAAGAAAGACATGCAAAGGGAGCTGCTATTTTTTCACAAGCTGGTACGTATGCACCGACATTAGGAGTTTTAGGTGCTGTTATCGGTCTTGTAGCTGCGCTTGGTAACTTAACTGATATTGAAAAGTTAGGTCATGCTATTTCGGGTGCGTTTATTGCAACGATTTTTGGTATTTTTTCAGGTTATGTATTATGGCATCCATTTGCAAATAAGTTAAAGCAAAAATCTTCAGCTGAAATTGAGAAAAAACGTTTAATCATTGATTGTTTATTAATGTTACAAGAAGGTACATATCCGTTTATTATGAAGAACCGCATTTTAGGTGCACTTTCTGCAACTGAGCGTAAAAAGCTAGAAAAAGGAGCAGAAAAAAATGCGGAGTAAGAAAAATAGAAGAGGCAAAAAGAAAAAACATGATGAGCATATCGATGAAACATGGTTAATCCCATATTCTGATATGTTAACGTTGTTATTTGCATTGTTTATCGTTTTATTCGCAATGAGTAGTATAGATGCTGCGAAGTTTAAACAGATGGCAGTTGCTTTTCGAAGTGAATTAGCTGGGGGAACAGGTAACAAAGAATTTTTAAGTGATCAAAAGCCAAATGATGAAAAAGAATTATCAGCAAGTAGCCTTGAGGCAGAACAAACAAAAAAACAAGAAGAAGCTAGAGCTAAAGAAAAAAAAGAGATGGATGAATTGAAAGCATTACAAAAAAAGATTGATCAATATATTAATGAAAAACAATTATCCTCTTCTTTTCAAACTAAATTAACTGAAAAGGGATTAATGGTGACAATATTAGAAAATATACTGTTTGATTCGGGGAAAGCAGATGTGAAATTAGAATCTTTAGGGATTGCAAAAGAGATGTCTAGCTTACTTGTTTCAGCGTCACCTCGTGAAATTACAGTATCGGGTCATACGGATAATGTCCCTATTGCCAATGCGCAGTTTGCGTCGAATTGGGAATTAAGTACGCAGCGGGCAGTTAATTTTATGCAAGTATTACTGCAAAATAAAGAATTACAACCAGAAAAATTTAGTGCGATTGGATACGGAGAATACCGTTCAATTGCTCCAAACGATACACAAGAAGGAAAGGCAAAGAATAGACGTGTGGAAGTATTTATCTTGCCTTTAACAGAGAAAGTAAAATAAAAGAGGATGGCGAATGCCATCCTCTTTTATTTTACTTCAAATGATTTTAAGTTGTCGCGACGGATTTTATCTTTTTCTGCATCTGATTTTTTGAAATCATAATCATATAAAGCGCCTTCCCAATCGCCATACATTGGATTCGGGAAAATAATGAATTTCTCACCAAATTGTGCTTTTGAATCTGCTACTGTTTGGTTACGATCTTTTACAGATTTTCCATCAAAACCTGTGAAATCAGATAAGTTATCACCGAAGAATAAGACAATATCATGAGTTTGAGAAACGAGTTCACGGCGTTTTTCTTTTCCTTTTTCTTTCGGATCTTGTAGTAATATATGTTCTTTCGTTGCTTGAGGAGCACCTACACGCTCAAGATTTTTAATTGTCGCATCTAGTTGATTCGTTTTACGATTTGAGATGTAGTAAATATCTACACCTTTAGACTCTGTATATTTTAAGAAATCAATTGCGCCTGGAAGGGCTTCAGCCTCAGCTTTGTTAATCCAATCATCCCATTTGTAAGGATAGCCTTTGCCTGTTTTTACGCTCATTGCTTGATGAGGACTGTTATCTAAAACAGTTTCGTCTAAATCAAGCACGATAGCAGGTTTTTTCTCTGTCCCTTTTGCAAGAATTGCATCAAGCTTTAATTGACCAATGTTGTACCCTTGGTAGTAAAGTGCTTTCGTTTCACCGGCTGTTTGATACCATAAATCAGCCATTAATTGTTGTTCTGTTAATTTTACTTTCTCTTTTTTTGCCACTGTTTTCTCTGGTGTTCCTGAACATGCTACAAGTGATGTAGATAGAACCGCTACAGATAATAAAGTGGTAATGCCCCTTTTCATCTTCATATGTATCCTCCTTGATGTTAGAAAATCATTTTATATTATATATTAAAATATAATATTTTTATATGAACATTTGCATATTGTCTTTTGTATATATAGTAGTATGTCCTATATTAGAAAGATGAGCAAAATAATAATAGTTGTTTTGACAATTTTTATTGTCGTAATGACAATTATAATTGACAAAAAGAACTTTGTTATTTACAATTTTAACTAAATAGAACAAATGATGGATTCATGACGATGTTTACATATAAGAGGATGAAGTGCGGTGCTATATTTTGTCTTGAATAAACATAGTCTTTGAAAGAGAGTACGAATGATACTAAAGGGGAGGCTTTATACTTGAGTTTACAAATTCAAAACTTAACGAAACAATTTGGGGAATCAAAAGCAGTTAACGGTTTGCAAATTTCGTTACCAAAAGGTGAAGTACTAGGGTTACTTGGACGAAATGGTGCAGGGAAAACAACAACAATCAAAATGCTTCTCGGATTATTAACGCCTAATGAAGGTTCGATTACATGGGATGGAAAAGCATTTGGAAATAGTGGTGTAACAATTGGGTATTTACCAGAAGAAAGAGGTTTATATACAAAAAGTAGAGTAATAGATCAGCTGCGATATTTTGGTAGATTAGAAGGAATGTCGAAGAAAGAAGTGGATCACGCTATTGATCACTGGTTAGAGCGTTTAGCGATACCAGAATATAAATTTAAAACGGCTGGAGAGCTTTCAAAAGGGAATCAGCAAAAAATCCAATTAATTGCTGCTCTTCTTCATAATCCGGAACTTCTCATTTTAGATGAACCATTCAGCGGCCTCGATCCAGTTAATGCTGGGATGTTAGCTAGTATTATTGAAGAACAAGTACAGAGCGGAAAGACGATTATTTTATCAAGTCATCGTATGGAACAAGTAGAGGCTTTTTGCCAACATGTATGTATTTTGAAAAAAGGTGAAGCAGTCGTAAAAGGACAGCTAAGTGATATTAAGAAAGAATACGGTTTCCGTAATTTAACGATTGAAGATACAGTAGAGAATGAAAAGGGATTAGAAGCTATACATGTATCGTATGAAAAACAACAAGGCCTTCTTTATGTGAAAGTACAAGACGATGCGGAAGCTCTCAAGATTTTGCAACAGTTGCAAGAGCAAGGTGTTAGCTTACGACAATTCAAAATGTTAGAGCCGACGTTAAACGAAATCTTTGTAGAGAGGGCGAAATAACGATGCGTAAATTTTCTCACGTATTTTCATTTTATTTTAGGGAAGCATTTTTATCTAAAAAATCATTAATTACGAGTGCGATTTTATTTTTAGTTGTGTTTGGGATTTTTGCATTTAATCATTTTACTTCAGGCGATGATAAAAATAAGGATAAAGATAAAATTGCAGTTGTAGTAGAGAGTTCCACATATAAATTACAAAAAGATGAGCTAAATAAGCTATTGCCATCAGCAAAAATAACAATTGGTTCAAAGGATGATTTTGATAAACTGCATAAGCAAGTAGAAGAAGGCGATTTAGATGGTCTATTCCATGTGACGGAAAAGGATGGGGCTCCATCGATTACATATATGTATAATGGATTTCCAAGCCAAGCAACTTCTGCAATTATGGCAGGATATTTAAAGCAACAATATACGATGGTGACGATTGCCAAAAATAATGTTTCAACAGAAATTGCAAAGCAATTACAAACAGAAATTCAAGTAAAGCAAGAAGCGATAAAAGATCGTACATCTTCTTTCGGAATTGCCTATTTCTTTACATTTGCTTTATATATGTTTATTGTAGCGTTCGGAAATACAATCGCAATGAATATTGCATCTGAAAAGGCGTCACGTGTAATGGAAGTAATGCTTCCGAAAGTGAAGCCTCTTACGATGATGTATGCGAAAATTTTAGCGGTTGTTTCAACGGCGTTATTGCAACTTGTCATATTGGCGTGTGGTTATCTTATTCCATATTTGTTAGGTTGGGTCGATTTAGAAAGTGCCTCACTATTTGGTATTCCAATTGACTTTACGAAATTAGATGCAAAGGTTATGAGCATGTTTCTTGTTTATTTCATTACGGGATATTTACTTTATGCGATGATGTATGCTGCTGCTGGAGCTGTCGTGTCTAAGACGGAGGATTTACAAGCTGTATCTTTCCCGGTAATGATTTTAATTATGGCTGCATTCTTTATTAGTATTAAATCATTAAGCGATCCGAATAGTACTATCGTCGTTGTAAGTTCTTACATTCCATTCTTTACACCGATGGTTACCTTCTCACGTATTGTAGCTGGTGAAGCAGGTATGCTAGAAATTACGATAACATTAGCAGTCTTATTGGCGACAATTGCGGTATTAAATGCTGTTACAAGCCGCATTTACGTAAACGGCGTAATGAATTACTCAGATAAAGTGAAATTTAAAGATTTAGCGAAATTTATAAAGCGTCAATAATGAGAGAAAAGCGTGATTTCTTATTGAAATCATGCTTTTTCTTTATGTATAAATTAAAAATAGTATATAATGATAAGAGTCGTCTTTTAATAGAATGAATAAAAAGGAGGGTGTGCAGATGGGGATTAGTAGTCGTTTTACAGTAGGTGTTCATATGCTGACATTACTTGCGATAGATCGAAACTCTCGCTGTACCTCTGAATGGATTGCCGGTAGTGTGAATACAAATCCAGTTGTGATTCGTCGCATTACAGGAATGTTGAAGAGAGCAGGACTTGTTGATGTACAAGCTGGTAAAGGTGGTACGACACTTGCTCGAGATTTAGAAGAAATTACATTACTTGATGTATATAAAGCAGTGGAAGTTGTAGAAGAAGGACAGCTATTTTCCTTCCATGAAAATCCCAACATTGAATGTCCAGTAGGAGCTAATATTCAATCAGTATTAGAAATTATTTTAATGCAAGCGCAAGAAGCGATGGAAAACGTACTTGCAAATGTAACGGTAGATCAATTAGTTACAAATTTAAAGTCTAAAATGAAAGAATAAAAAAAGCGAGCTTCCTCATAATGAGGGCTCGCCTTTTTTTATTCAGAAATATTGAAAATTCTATTTTTCAGTATTTAAAATGAATTTACCTACGATAGCTGCGAAGATACCACCAAGAATTGGTGCTACGATGAATACCCATAGTTGAGAAAGTGCTTCTCCACCAACAAATAAAGCTGGTGCGATACTACGAGCTGGGTTAACAGATGTTCCAGTTAACGGAATTCCTAATAAGTGAATTAAAACTAATGTGAAACCAATTACTAGTCCAGCTAAAGAAGAACTTCCTTTTTTACCTGTTACAGCAACGATAACTAAAATAAATACGAAAGTTAAAATGAACTCAACTAAAAATGCTCCAGATAAACCAAGAGTTCCGAAACCATTTTGTCCTAAATTATCTAAAGGTGTTTTAGCAGATTTTAAAATTGTTACTAACGTTGCAGTTCCTAATAAACCACCTAAAATTTGAGCTAATACATAATAACAAAGTTCCATAGCGTTCATTCGTTTGTTGATGAACATAGCTACTGATACTGCTGGGTTAATGTGACATCCAGAAATTGTTCCGATGCTATATGCCATAGCTACAATAGATAAGCCGAAAGCCATAGCGATTCCTAATGTTCCAATTCCTTCAATTCCGCCGCCAGTGACAGCTACTCCAGTTCCGAATAATACAAGTACAAATGTACCAATAAATTCAGCGATTGCTTTTTTTAACATAATTTACCTCCTATTAATGCGCATGAAACGTATTATAACATAAGTTTTAGTATAAACAGCCAATGAAATACTATTCTGATAAGGCGAAATAGGGGGACAATAAAAAAGAGTATGGTTCATCTCTATAGAACCATACCCTTTTTTTATGCCGATTTTTTCTGTTTAACGACTGGAACAGAACGGTTTAAAATACTATTTGCAACCATTCCTAACATGATAATAATCATTCCGATGAGAGAAAGTCCTCCAGGGAGTGAACCATTTAAGAAAATGATTTCTCCAAGTACGGTAAAGACCATCGTTCCAGCTTGTGTTGCTTCAACAGCTCCAAGTAGAGCGAGGTTATCTTTTGCTAAGTCAGTAGCAAAGAAAAATGTCATCGTTGCAATAACGCCGGAACATAATGCTAACAAAAATCCTTGAAGCATTTGGTTGGATGTTGGAATGCCAGTAGTAGAAAATCCGTATATACCAAGCAAAATTGTTATAGGAAGACTTCCAATTGCCATTCCTAATACACGTTGGAACGTATCAAGGCGTCCACCAACAAGCTCCATCATTTTTCGGTTACCGAACGGATATAAGAAAGCGGCTAATACGACAGGTAAAAAACCTGAAATGAACTGAGTCATTGTAATATGGCCTGCGGCAGTTGCTTGCATACAAATTACACCAAGTAAAATAAATAATGCAACATATAAGCTACGAAGTGGAATTTTTCCACGTACAAGTTTCGTACCTGATTTTGTTTCTATTTTCACGAAAAATAGTGGTGATAGTAATAAACCAGCTAAAATCGTAACTTGCCAAGTTCCAGCAACGAGCCAAGCTGGAGAAAAGACAGCTGCGAAACTTAATAAAGAATAAAAACCAATACCGGCAACAGAACCCCATCCGATCCATGCCAATGGATGTTTTTTTAACTCTTCCCATAATCCCCTAAAGTTTTTGCGAAATAAAACGATAAGGAATAAAATAGGAAGAGCAAATAAAAAACGGAAGGAAGCTGTCCAAGCCCAGCTTGTTCCAGATACATTCATTGCTCTATTAATAATAAAGGTTGCAGAAAAAAAGGCCGATGATAAAAGACCTAATAAAATTGCGCGCATGAAGTATAGCACTCCTTTCGGAAATAAATAATTATGTATAGTATGATATACTTTTATTCATTAAAAGTAAACTATTTTATATTTTAAGGTGGTTTTATATATGAAAGAAAATGAAGATATGCAAACGAAAGAAGTCATTCAACAAGTTGGACAGTTATTGAGACAAATTCGAAATGAACAGAAATTAAGTTTAGAAGAATTAGCCCATAAAACAGGAGTTAGTAAATTAACATTAGGAAAGATCGAAAGAGGGGAAACAAATCCGACACTAGCTGTCATTTGGAAAATAACGAAAGGGTTATCAATTCCTTTATCCAGATTAATGGTTGTTGGAGAACCTGTAGCTGTTGCGCGCTGTGGAGAAGGATTTGCAGTAGATGAAGGACAAGCGTGGCATTTAGAAACGATGTTCCGTTATACGAAAGAAACAGGGATGGAAATGCACCGTGCTTGTTTACGATCAAATAGTATATATGAGCCAGAAGCTCATCATGAAGGTGCGATTGAGCTTGTAACGGTAATGAAAGGGAAAGTGTCTATTCAAGTGGAGAATGATGTATACGAATTAAATGAGTTTGATTCCATTCAATTTGAAGCGAATAAGAAGCATATTTATAAAAATGAAGAAGAAGAAGTGGCGGTATTACATTTAACGATGAAATATTCTTCATGAAAAAATCACCTATAGGATTCTATAGGTGATTTGCTCTTCTTAAGTATGTGAAATAATGCCGTTAGTACGAACGTGGCATAAGTAATAAACAAATGAAATAAACTAAAAATCCTGTCCCAAAACATAAAACAGCAATAACCCAAATGATACGAATAAGAGTAGAGCTAATATCAAAATATTCTCCTAAACCACCACATATACCAAATAGCATTTTATCAGTTTCGGATTTACATAACTTTTTTGACATATTCCAATCAACTCCTTTTTATATCAAACTGCATACTTTTATTCTATATGGAAATTTATGAGAAGACTATGGGGTTGTATTACATTTTTTTGTGAGAAGTGATCGTATTAATTGTCTTAATTTTCAGTGGATATTAAACTTGTAGTTATGAGGTGATTTTTAATAAAGGGTGGGGAAATAGAGATGACAGTATATTGGTTGACTAACGTAATGCTTGAATCAGGATATACATATGAAGAAGAGAGAATTTCACAAACAGAAACAGAATTATGCAGTTTACTTATTGAAGATGGTCGAATTAAAAAAATTATAAAAGGGATTGTTCAAGAGGAAGATATAGTAACTTTTGATGCTAAGAACTTATTAATGTTGCCAGCTTTCAAAGAGATGCACATTCACATTGATAAAACATATTATAGTGGCCCATGGAAAGCTTGTATGCCAGCAGAAAGTATTTTTACACGTTTTAATGAAGAAGAAAAAATTTTACCAAAGCAATTAGCGACTGCCCAAAATAGAGCGGAAAATATGCTGGAGTTACTACTGCAAAATGGCGCAACGAATATTAGAACGCATTGTAATGTTGATCAGATTATTGGGCTTGGTAATTTGGAGGCGACGTTAGCAGCATTAGAAACATATAAAAATCGAGTATCTAGTAGAATTGTTGCGTTTCCGCAACATGGATTATTGCGCAGTAATTCTGTACAACTCGTGAAAGATGCGATGCGTATGGGTGCTCATCTAGTCGGAGGAGTAGATCCAGCTACAGTGGATAATGACATCGAAAAGTCATTACATACAATTATGGATATCGCAGTAGAATTTAATGCGGATGTTGATATTCATTTGCACGATGCGAATAATCTTGGAACGTTTACGATGAAGAGATTGGCAAGTTTAACAGAAGAAGCAGGATGGCAAGGCCGTGTAACGATTAGTCATGCACTTGGACTTGGTGGTGTTACTGATAAAGAGGCTGAAGAAGTGGCAGAAAGACTCGCAAATGTAAATATTGATATTACTTCAACGGTGCCAATTGGTAAACAAGTAATCCCAATTCCGTTATTAGATAAAAAAGGTGTTAAGGTTTCATTAGGCAATGATAGCATTACAGATCATTGGTCACCGTTTGGAACAGGTGATATGCTTCAAAAGGCGAATCGATTAGCAGAGCGTTTTGGGTGGAGTGACGAAAGGTCTTTAGGAAAAGCACTCCGCTTTATTACAGGAGGAAAAGAAACGTTAAATAAGGAAGGGAAACGAGTATGGCCGAATATAGGGGATGAAGCGAGCTTTGTTTTGACGAATGCGACATGCGCTGCTGAAGCAGTAGCACGTCAAACAGAAAAACGTTTAGTCGTGTATAAAGGAAATATTGTTGTTGGAAGTTTAAATGAGGTGGAATTAAATAATCTTGTGTAGAAGAATCGTTTAAATATTTTGAGGAGGGTTCTAATGGTGAGTATAGAACTCTTCTTTTTTATTCTTACAATATATTTTTATAGGAAAGCTAGAAGGGATGAAAAAATTGGACAATCAACATAACCAAAATCATATTATGGGAACTTTACAATGGTTTATATTTTTATTAGCAAATTCAATCGCACTACCAATTGTCGTTGGCGGATTATTTCATCTTACGACGGAAGAAATATTTTATTTAATGCAGCGTACGTTTTTTGTAGTTGGTATATCTTCTTTTTTACAAGGGTGGCTTGGGCATAGACTGCCAATTGCGGATGGGCCGGCTGGATCTTGGGTTGGTGTATTTACCGTACTTGCTTATGCAACGGCCGGACAGGATCAATTACATAGTACACTGCAAATTTTAGAATTAGGAATGATAATCTCCGGTGTTATTTTAATAGGATTAGGAGTAACTGGTTTTATAGGACGTATTTTATTTTTATTTACGCCGCTTGTGACAGGGACGTTTTTACTTTTATTATGTTTACAATTAAGTGGTGTATTTTTAAAAGGAATGTTAGGAATTACAGCTACTATTTCTCAAATCGACGGATTTACAGCAATGATTGCGTTTAGTATATTTCTGTTCGTTATTATACTATCTAATTTTGGAAAAGGCTTTGTCAAAAGTTATGCAGTTTTAATAGGATTAATTAGTGGGTGGATTATTTTTCTCATTGCAGGAAAAGTGACAATCCCATCTCAAGTAACTCATTTTGTGCAACTTCCACATATATTTGCTTGGGGACTTCCAAAATGGAATACAGGTATGGCTGTATCAAGTTTCGTTATGGTATGTATTTTAGTTTCGAATACGGTGGCAGCTATTATAGCAATTAATCAAGCAACTATTCATAAAGCGACTATTGAACAAAAACAGTTGAAAGATGGAACATGGGTTGGGGGGATTTCGCATCTCATCTCTTCTGTATTTTCAACTGTAGGTGTCGTTCCGTTACCAGCAACGGCAGGATTCATACGTTTAACAAAACAAAAGTATATACGATCGTTCTTAATGGCATGTGCGTTACTAGTCGTAATGTCTCTTTTTCCAAGTATTATTCGTTACTTAGCATCTTTACCATCAGCTGTCGCATCGGCTGTTTTAATGGCTTCGTTCGTACAGTTAATTGGAATTGGATTTAATAATATAAAACAAGTGCCGATGAGTGAAAGGAATGTAACGATTTTAGGCGTTGCAGTATTATTTGGCAGCGGCGTTATGTTTTTACCGTCTGGAGCACTCCAATCCTTGCCGTCTATTATGCAATATATATTCGGTAATGGTTTATTTGTAGGTACGGTTGTAAGTATATTGCTAGAACAAATATGGCGCGTTGGAAAGTAAGTGGATAAAAAGAGTGTACGCACTGTATAAAAGTCTAAAATAACATAGGAAATAAAGCCCATTTTCATTCACCACCTGCACATTTCGTTCATACAATATCTTGACTAAATAAACACCCAACTTACACATACACAGCTCTGGCTTAAGCAAGGAGGGTTATACCAGTTGAAGGAAAAAGCGTATCAATCTAAACCTTTACTCACAAAGAGAGAGAGAGAAGTATTTGAATTGCTGGTTCAAGATAAAACAACGAAGGAAATTGCAGGTGAACTTTTTATAAGTGAAAAGACAGTTCGCAACCATATCTCAAACGCAATGCAAAAGCTAGGGGTTAAAGGACGTTCACAAGCAGTTGTGGAGCTTCTTCGTATGGGAGAGCTCGAATTATAAGAAAGCAGCCGACTTTTATATAAAAGTCGGCTATTTTTTGTTTGCTTCACTTGCTATATGAATGATAAGAACACTCCATACATAAATAGGTAATAAGGAGGGGATATGTTGAAAAGGATACTGTTAGTTTCAACAAGTGCTCATGATATGAATGGACACCCGACTGGTTTGTGGCTGGAAGAGCTCGCAGCTCCTTATCATGTATTTAAAAAGGCTAAGTTTGATGTTGATATTGTGTCAATAAAAGGTGGGAGAGTACCTATAGATAGAGTGTCTATTCCGAATGGTATACCTCGCGAATTCAAGCATGTAGCTTCTTTATTGCAAAATACGAGGCCGATTTCAAATGTTCATTTTTCGGATTATGATGCGGTTTTATTTGGTGGTGGGCACGGGGCGATTGTAGATTTTCCAGGTAATCCATATGTAGTAAATTTGATTGAGAATATGTATAACAATAACCGGATTGTAGCGGCTGTTTGTCACGGAGTAAGCTCCTTAGTCGGTGTGAAAAATCAGGATGGCTCGTTTTTTGTTGCGGGTAAGCGTATAACAGGTTATACAAACGATGAAGAAAGAGCTGTACATTTAGAAAAGCGCGTTCCGTTTTTGCTAGAAAGTAAGTTGAAAGAAGAAGGAGCTTTGTTTTATGTAGCCCCCAATTTTACGCCGCATGTAGTAGTAGATGGTCATTTAATTACAGGACAAAATCCACAGTCTAGCGTGGAAATAGGTAAGGCTATAAAAAGGGCTGTAAATAAATTATCGTCATTTTAATTTCTGCTCATTTCTTCTTATTAATGGGAATGTCTTCTTTTCAAAAAAAGATGGAGCAATGAATATGCACTTTATATAGAAGAAACCGACTTTCTTATAGAAGGTCGGTTATTTTTCTATCTTGCAAATTACGAAAAAAAGGAGCAAAATAAAAAAGGTCCTAGTCTATACATGGGAAAATGAAAATTTTCATACAGAAGCATTTGAAGTGAGCGAACTTAAAGTGTGTAAAATATAATGATAAGCATAAAAGATGATGAATGAGAAAACGGGTGATGAAGTTGAATAGAGCAATCGGTGTTATCGATTCAGGAGTTGGCGGTTTAACAGTAGCAAAGGAATTAATTCGTCAGTTGCCGAAAGAGCGTATCATATATTTAGGAGATACAGCACGTTGTCCTTATGGTCCACGTTCTCGAGAAGAAGTACGTCAATTTACGTGGGAAATGACGGAGCATTTACTAGATTTAAATATTAAAATGTTAGTTATTGCGTGTAATACAGCAACTGCAGTTGTATTAGAAGAGATGCAAAAACAATTACCAATTCCAGTAGTAGGAGTTATTCACCCAGGATCACGTACAGCTTTAAAAGTGACAAACACGTATCACGTTGGGATTATTGGAACGATTGGAACGGTGAAAAGTGGTGCATACGAAGAGGCGTTAAAGTCTATTAATAACCGTGTTATGGTAGAAAGTTTAGCTTGTCCACCTTTCGTTGAACTTGTAGAGAGTGGGAATTTCGAAAGTGAAATGGCGTATGAAGTTGTAAGAGAAACGCTGCAACCACTGAAAAGTACCGATATTGATACACTTATATTAGGGTGTACACATTATCCGATTTTAGGACCTGTTATTAAAAAAGTAATGGGAGATAAAGTGCAACTAATTAGTTCTGGTGATGAAACAGCACGTGAAGTAAGTACAATCTTATATCATAGTAAAATGTTGAATGAAGGAGAAGAACAAAGCGATCATCTCTTCTTAACAACAGGAAAAATAGGCTTGTTTAAAGAAATTGCATCCAAATGGTTCGGTCAACCGATTGAAAATGTGAAGCATATTCATTTAGAAAAAGAATAATAGTAGAATTTATATAAGTGAGCTCCTGAGAAATCAGGAGTTTTTGTT
This sequence comes from Bacillus sp. B2-WWTP-C-10-Post-4, assembly GCF_009183805.1. Lineage (NCBI taxonomy): Bacteria > Bacillati > Bacillota > Bacilli > Caryophanales > Bacillaceae > Bacillus > Bacillus sp. B2-WWTP-C-10-Post-4. The sequence continues at coordinate 27,286 of NZ_WEII01000051.1, forward strand.
TTATCTTGCTATTTGCTGGGGAGTAAGACCCCTGTTGATTAAAGTTTCAATTTATAAGAGGCGCAGCTTGTTCTAAAACGTGAAACAGCTCGTATACATAATAGTACAAACTTAGATTTTAGGGGGGAATGGCATGCCTAAATCCACTTTTAAATGGGTTGTTGGTGCTACTGTGAGTGCTGTTTTACTAACAGGGTGTGGCTTTATAAATCAAGAGAAAGCAACTGAACAAATTGATCCGCCAAAACAAGTTACGTATACAGAGGGTGGGAAGAAAGAAGTAGCTAAAAAAGATAAGCAAGGGCAAATGGTAAATAGAGAACTATACCTTGTTGATAAAAATGGTTATGTTGTACCACAAACGTTAGCTATACCTACTCCGAAAGCAAATGAGACTGTGAAGCAAACGTTAGAATACCTTGTGAAAGATGGACCGGTAACAAATTTATTACCGAATGGGTTTCGTGCAGTCATTCCGGCGAATACAACGATGACCTTAGATTTGAAAAAGGACGGAACGGCAGTTATTGATTTCTCTAAAGAAATGAAAAACTATGCGAAAGAAGAAGAGCGTCAAATCGTTGAATCTATAGCTTGGACGTTGACGCAATTTACAGAGATAAAACAAGTGCAGTTCCAAATAAATGGTGAGAAATTGGCAAAGATGCCGGTTGGTGGTACACCGCTTGGTGAAGGAGTGAGCCGTGCAAATGGTATTAACTTCGATGATGAACAAGTAGCAGATGTAACAAATACAAAACCAGTCACACTGTATTTTATGGCGCAAAATAATAATAAACAGCAATACTACGTACCAGTCACACGCCGCGTTGCGGAAGGTAAAGAAAATGACTATGCAACAATTATAGATGAACTTGTAAAAGGTCCGATCCATCAATCGCTCCTGAATGATTTTAATCCAGGCGTTAAGCTTATTACGAATCCGAAATTACAAGACGGAAACCTTACATTAAACTTTAATGAAAATATATTTGTAAACCCAGATAAAAATATGATTTCAAATTACGTATTGAAGTCGTTAGTTTTATCTTTAACAGAAAAGAAAGGTGTGAAAAATATTTCTATTGAAGTAAATGGAAAGGCAAATCTTATAGATGAAAAGGGCGGAAAGTTAATAAAACCTGTAGATCGTCCAGAAAACGTGAATACAGGTAGTTTTTAATCGTCAATAATTTGATATACTTAAGTAAGAAAGAGGAATTGCTTTTTGGGTTCCTCTTCTTTTATTGTATACATATCATACATTTAAATTTGGCTATACTAACAAGTAGTTATGAGGAGGTTATTTTTATGCGAGTAGATGGTAGAGAGAAAACAGAATTACGCCATATACATATTCATACGAATTATTTAAAACATCCAGAAGGATCAGTATTAATTGAGGTTGGGGATACAAAGGTGATTTGCTCAGCAACAATTGAAGAGCGTGTACCGCCATTTATGCGTGGAGAAGGAAAAGGATGGGTAACAGCTGAATACGCGATGATTCCACGTGCGACAGAACAACGTACAATTAGGGAGTCAAGTAAAGGGAAAGTAACAGGACGTACAATGGAAATCCAGCGCTTAATTGGACGAGCATTACGTGCGGTAGTTGACTTAGAAGCGCTTGGTGAGAGAACGGTTTGGATTGATTGTGATGTTATTCAAGCGGATGGTGGAACGAGAACAGCTTCTATTACAGGTGCATATGTAGCGATGGTATTAGCGTTTGAGAAGTTATTACAAGCAGAAAAAGTATCTAAAATTCCAGTAAAAGATTATTTAGCAGCAACGTCAGTAGGGATTGTTGAAGAACAAGGTGTTGTTTTAGATTTAAACTATGCAGAAGATTCTAAAGCAGACGTTGATATGAATGTAATTATGACTGGAAAAGGTCAGTTCGTTGAAGTGCAAGGAACTGGAGAAGAAGCGACGTTTAGTAGAGCGCAGTTAAATGAATTACTTGATGCAGCAGAACAAGGCATTTTCCAACTGATTGATATGCAAAAAGAAGCGTTAGGTGACATCGTATCTCATATAGAGTAGAGGTGGAAAGTATGAAACAAGTTGTTGTAGCGACAAAAAATATGGGGAAAGTACGTGAATTTGCTGAGTTATTTGAGCGATTTGATTTAGAAGTGAAATCATTACACGATTTTACTCATATTGAAGAAGTCGAAGAAACTGGTGAAACATTTGAAGAAAATGCGATCTTAAAAGCGGATAGTTTGAGTAGACAGTTGAATGCAATTGTAATTGCGGATGATTCAGGTCTTATTGTAGATGCGTTAAACGGGAAACCAGGCGTGTATTCAGCTCGTTTTGCTGGAGAGCCAAAAGATGATCAAGCGAATATTGATAAAGTTTTACAAGAATTAAATGAAATACCGTTTGATAAGCGTAAAGCTCGCTTCTACTGTGCATTAGCAGTAGCTTTCCCTGAAGGTGATAAAAAGCCTGTCATTGTAAACGGGACATGTGAAGGATTTATTTTAGAACAACGCCGCGGGGAAAACGGCTTTGGATATGATCCGATTTTTTATGTGGAAGAATATAAAAAAGCGATGGCGGAATTAAGTTCAGATGAAAAAAATGCTATTAGTCACCGCGGACGTGCTCTTCGTAAGTTAGAAGAAAAAATCCCGGAATGGTTTTTAGGAGAATAAGGGAGAGAGAATGATGAAAGCTTTAATCGTAAGCGATAGTCATAGCTCTGTGAAGGAATTACAGCAGTTGAAAGAGAAGTATGAAGGGAAAGTAAATATCATGATTCATTGCGGTGATTCAGAGCTAACATCTGCTCATGAAGAACTGCAAGGTTTCCATGTTGTAAAAGGAAACTGTGATTATGCTAACTTTCAAGATGAAATTGTAACTGATGTAGATGGAATTCGCTTCTTAGTTGTGCATGGACATCGCCATAATGTGAAAATGACATTACAAACGCTAGCGTACCATGCTGAAGAAGTGGGAGCGCAAGTTGCATGCTTCGGACATTCTCACGTATTAGGTGCGGAATTAATCGAGGGCGTTTTATTTATTAATCCAGGCAGTATTTTATTACCACGTCAGCGTGTAGAAAAGACATTTGCTTTATTAGAAATGGATGGAAATCAAATGGAAGTTCGTTTTGAAACGTTAGACGGACAACTAGTTGAACAAGCAGTTTTTAAAAGAGGATAAGAAAATTTATCCTCTTTTAAAAAAGGTGTTGACTTTATGTGTGGTTATACATATAATAAATATTGTCGATAGGGAAACGGCGCTAACGAAGAAAAGAAAATAACATATGCGGGTGTAGTTTAGTGGTAAAACAAGAGCCTTCCAAGCTCTGGTCGAGAGTTCGATTCTCTTCACCCGCTCCATGTCCCAGTAGCTCAGCCGGATAGAGCATACGCCTTCTAAGCGTACGGTCGGGAGTTCGAATCTCTCCTGGGACGCTAAAAAAACCTTGTTATTTTTTGATAACAAGGTTTTTTGTTTGTCTAAAATTTGATGTTTGGGTTATAGGTGTAGTTCATTCTTAATATTTGCGACCTTTTCTTTGATATTAAGCAGTTGCATATGTACTTCTTTTTCTTAAATAAAAAGAGCGCCATTTATGCGCCCTATTCATCTTATTTAATTTAAAGAATTAATAGGTTTATGGTGGAACTCAAATCCATATCCAGATTCTCTTAATTGTTTACTTACAATATTATAAAACTCTTTACCATTCTAGTACGGTTGAGCAGCAGTTATCGGAACTTATTCTCGGTAGTGTGTTACAATTAATAGAAGCGGAAAACGAGAATCTCCAATTGACTGGACCTGTGATTGGTTAGATAGTTTAAGAAGGTCGTATAAAAAAGGGAGATGGCGCAAAGATGGCGAGATCAAATGAGAATGATTTAACGGAGAAATTGGCAGAAGGCCACCGAAAATATGGTGATGGCAATTTTACAGTACAGAACATCGGTGATGAAACTAACCCGAATTGGACTGTCGTAAAAAATGTGAGGAAGGGATCGGCAGGCATTCGCGAAGGAGAAGATATATTAAGACTGCGATCAAAATATATAAAATAGTACGGAAATGGGCGGAGCGGGAGTTCGAATCTCTCCTGGGACGCTAACAAAACCTTTTGCGGTGACGTCAAAGTCCGCAATATATAAGCTCTCTAATTCGTAAGTTGAATCGTACAATGTGCGGTCGCTAACGAGTTAGGGGGCTTTTTTGTCAAAAAATGTGATTCTTTAACGATTAGTGAGAACTTATCGAATATTTTGGGGGATAGATTGAAAAGTGATCAGCGAAAGAAAGAGACCGCAGAAAATCGTTATACGTTCAACCTAACAATCGGTAAAGCGCTCGAGATAATTGTGCGTTAAATAAAAAATACCCCCCAATTGTTAGTTATGTCTAACAATTGGGGGTGTTGTTGGCAGATGTTGCTGGATTAGCAGTCACATGTTCTTCAGATTTTTTTGTATGCTTCAAAAAAACCTTTGATGAAAAATCACATACATAAAAAACCTCATCGGGTTTTATACCTTCTACAAAACAAACCGTTCGTTTTTCATCAAGTGTGTAACCGTGGATTAAAGTTTCTAATTTTTCTTCGGCTACTATAGTAATAATATATTGTGAAGGTTTCTTATTTCTTGTTAGGTTATTCATTGTGGTTTGTATACATGCGAAAATTAAAATAAGAAGTACTATGAAAGGTATCATCTCATAATTCCATTTCCTAAAAATTTGAATAGTAATGAGATAGGAAAAAATAATTACACTACTTATGATTTGAAGGGAAATTAAAACCTTAAGAATAATATTAAACTTCTTGTTTTTATGCAGAGAAAACAAAAACAGAAAATATAGTACAACTAATAGAATAACACTAATAATTAAAGTTCCTCCGATGTACCAAACTTTTTCGCTGTTACTCCAAGTTTTATTAAGGTTATCATATACTCCAAAGTTAAAAAACACAGCAGCAAATAGATATAAAATAGCACCTAACAGTGTAGATAAAATTACATTCCAAAAATTCAATTTTACTTGTGTGGCTTTATTTAAATACAATTTATCAATTTCCTTAGTTGTTGCCGCTATTACAAGTTGATTAACACTATATAATACAGCTGGTATAAGTAAGGTGGCTATAATTGTAGTGAATACAGGTGCAAACTTGCCTATTGTCTCTATTGTTAGTCCGTCAAACATTTTCGTTGCTCAATCCTTTCAAAGTTAAAGTTAGATAAAAAAGAACGCTGTCCTAAGAATAGGTAAGCGTCCTATGTTTTTAATAAATCAACCTGTATCACCATCAGCTAAACCTTGTATAATATTAATAGCTGTTTGAGTGTTAACTGAAGTATGTGTGCCTATCGTTACAATTGTAATCAATAGCATTCCTAATAATGCTTTCTTCACTTTAACGCCTCCTTTTTAAAAATTTCTTTTTTAGCTTCATAACTTAAATAGAAATATTTACTTCCTTGTTCAAAGTTTCCTTCGTTATGAAATTGGACTGCTACTGCTTCCGTGTATTCTTGAACATACTCCCATAATCTTTCGTTTTTAAAGTAGTTCATTCCTGCTAGCACAGCTTGTTCTAATTTTTCGGCAGTAACTTTTTTATTTATTTTTCTTAGAATTGTAAAGCGGTATTGATATTCTTGATTTCCTAATTCATTGCAGATAGTTAAACCTTTTTCAATGAGTTGAGATGCAATTTCTTCTTCACCTAGCTTGACGTGTTCCTTGGCTTTAACAAAAATAGCTTTATAATTATGAGGTTTCTTTTCAACAACTTCTGAAAGGTATCGAATTGCCGAAATAGAGAGATTTTGACTCGCATACATTAAGCCTAAATTATGACGAACTAGTAAGATTGCTTTCTCATTTTTTTGCTTTTGGAATGTGTTCATTGCAGTAACAAAGTATTCTTCAGCTAGTTCAAATTCTCTTAAATGCGTACAAGCTAATCCTAATAAATTATCGCAATAGGCTGTTTTTAATTCATAGCTTTCATGTTTAGAAAATATGTCCCTAGCTTTTGTACCATGCTTAATGGCTAAAAGTGCTTGATAAATATGATAATGATATGTTGCTAAGTTATAATGAAATTCTGCTTTTTCAAGTTCATCAGGAATGTGTTTAAGTAAAATTTCTGCTTTATCATAATGTTCTTTAGCAAGGCTATAATTACCGATTGCGTTAGAATGAATAGCCTTATAAAAATGGTAGTAGTAAGATAAAAAG
>NZ_WEII01000052.1:0-32153 GCF_009183805.1 Bacillus sp. B2-WWTP-C-10-Post-4
ATATTATTACAGTAAGTGAGTTTGAAAAGAACAATTTAATTTCAATTCATGTAGCAGAAGAAAAAATAAATACAATTTATAACGGTGTCGATATTGAAAAGTTTTTATTCCAGCAGAAAAAGAAAGAATCTACATATAAAATAGGGATATTAGCTAGATTATCCAAAGAGAAAAACCATCAACTATTTGTCAAAATTGCAAATGTGTTGAAAAAGAGAAATGATTTTATGTTTTATATTGCTGGTGATGGACCAGAGAAAGAATCGATTATGAAAGAAATAGAAAAATATGGATTGCAGCAAAGGGTGAAGATGCTAGGGAATATTTCAGAGCCGCATGAGTTTATAGGGAATATGGACGCCTTACTTTTATTATCTTTTCGTGAAGTGTTTCCAATGGTAGTAATTGAAGCGATGGCTACAGGGACACCAATTGTTTCAATAGATGTTGGTGGAATACATGAAGCGGTAATAGATGGAGAGTCAGGTGTTTTGATATCTGAATATTGCGAATCTGAATTCGCAAGTGCGCTTGAGGAACTACAAGGGAATGAAGAAAAGGTAACTGCTATTAGATTGAAAGCACGAGAGAAAGCAATGAGATATTTTTCGTTAACTAAAATGATAGAGGAAACGAAAAATATATATGAATTAAACAAATGACCGAGTAGGTCGTTTGTTTTTTTTATTATAGAAACTTTTAAGAGACAACTCACATATTATATGAAAAAGGTAATATGAGGAGTGAATTTATTTTGTCAGAATATATTTCATCCCAAGAAGATTGTGCGCCAGAAAGTAGCGTTCATATTGATTGTTTTGGCGCAGTTCCAAACTCGGGAAATGATAGCTCATTAGCAATTCAGCAAGCTATTGATTATTGTGTAGCGAATCGAATTTCGACGGTTAGAATTACAGGGATAAATACGTACAAAATTGTAAAGCCGATTGTTATTAAATCAAACGTAAGATTAGAGTTGGATCCTACCGTAACACTGCAAATTGATGGGGATTTTAATGCATTTGAGCTACAAAGTAACGCTTCGATAGTTGGTGGTACTCTTCAAGTTATAAATCCATTGTTTCAATCTGCTGTTATTTATGTTTCTGGTTCACAACAAATCGAAGTACCTAATCAATCTGTTATATCAAATATAAATATAATAAATACAACTCCATCGTATAAAGGAAAAGCTATACATTTTTATTGTCAAAAGGCATGGGATTTTATTAGTTTCTTTCAAGTTAAATTTATTCAAATTAAAAACTTTCAAACTGCAATACATTTGAAGACAGAATATATAAATGATATCAATACACCTTGCTGGATTAACGCCAATGTATTTCAATCTATATTTATTGATGGATGTGTGTATGGGATTGAAGTAGATGGAAATAGTGATTTGCCAAATGAAAGTTCAGGAAATACGTTTCATGATATTCAAGTGCAATGTAGACAACAAACGGAAAAAGTAATTCGTTGTTCAGGTGCGTATAATACATTTGATTGTATGATTTGGGATACGTACCGGATGAGTAGTGAACAAATTGTTATTGAATTTTCTTCCAATTCTCATCGTAACTACCTTTTTTCAAATCTGCTTTCGACAACTATTGTAGATAAAGGACAATACAATGTTTGTAAGTCTACTTATGAAGAATCCCTACGAATTCAGTTACCATTGACGTTAAATAGACCTCATTTAATAGGAAATCAAGATGATATTTTAGTAAATGCTCAGCAGAAATATAATGTTAAACAAGTAAGTGGGAAAGTACCGTATGGGGGAAATCTAGCCAATTGCTTTAATTTAATAGATGAGCAAAGTGTAAACTATATTGACGTTCCAGATAGTAACCCAGTTGTCATTGAACTTGATTTTACGAAAAAACCAATACAAATGTTAAATTGTTTTGGAATGTATTTTGGGTGGGGAGAGAGTCCAAAGAAAATTAAAATTGAATATGCATTAAGTGCAACTGGAAGTTGGGTTATCGCGTTGGATGTTCCATTAAATGTTGGCGATACAATTATATCGAATATGAAGGCGAGTCAGTTATATAAAGTTAGAATTACATTAAGTGGTTATTCTCAAGACCATAAGCGTTTTCGAATTAATCGTATCTTTGCAAGATCTTCTATGGAAAATGGGAGTGCTTGGTTAGCGACAACTGGAGGAAGAATGTTTGGAGATATTGAAATAGAGGCAAGTAAAGGTATAATCATGAAGACTGCTAGTGGAGTGAAATGGAAAGTTACTATTAATGAAGCTGGCCAACTTATTACGACTAAAATAACTTGAGATGGTGTTTAATCGTATATCATTGGACGAGTTACAACGTAGTGGAATATAGGTAATGAAAAAGAGATTGTAATTTGGTTTCAACCAAACTACAATCTCTTTTTTGTTTCAATTACTTCCACCAAATCCAAGTCCAAAGGTAATTTCGTACATTTCGAGGAGTAATACGAATGAAGCGCTCACCGTCAAAGAAGCAATTTAAATTTGGAAGTGTTTCATCTGGATTTTCTGAAACAAAGGTGACGATGTTTTCGTTACTTGTAACGGTTACTGTAATTGGTGGGTCGGTAGGTGAGACTTGAAGTTGTAACGAAATATTGGCCGTATTTTTAAATTCATTATTAACAGGTGGACTTATTACTTGTACTGTGAATAACACGATAATTGTTTCGTTTGGTTCCAAATTAGTAGCGACTAGGAAACCGATATTCGGATTCGCTAGTGGAGAGCGTTCACCGTTAATAAAGACAGTGCCGTTTATAAATTGTAAACCTGCTGGAATAGTATCTTGTAATGAAATATTTGAGAGTGAAATTTTGGAAGTATTCGTAATGCGCACCGTGTAATCAAAATATTGATTTAAATAAGCAGAGCTGACGGAAGCATTTTTCGTGACTGTTGTAGTTATAAATTGAACTGGTATACGAACGATATTTGAATTAACAATGAAAGTAATAATTGGATCCTGTGGTGTCAATTGAAAGGCAGCGGTAACTGTTGCAGAATTTATAATTGTACTGTTTGAAGGAATAGAAGTTACGAGGACTTGAAATGTTATAGTTGCTACTGAATCTGCAGGTAAAGAGCCGATATTAATACCAGTGTCTGGACGAACATTTGGAACGGGAGTACCGTTAATTGTTACGCTGTTTTCTATAAATGTTGTACCAGCTGGAATTGTGTCTATAACAGAAGTGCTGATTGTCGGAATTGGGGAGTGATTAAATACCGCTAATGTGAATGTAATGATATCTCCTATAACGACAATAGATTTGTCAGCTGTTTTTTCAATACGAACCATTGGATCAATGACTGTCGTTGTAACGGTATTTGTTTGCTTTGTAATTGTAATAGGTGGTTTTGTTGGATCAATGATAACGGTATAGGAAACAGAAGCATCGTTATTAATTGTAGGTTGAAGAGTAGAAGAAGATATTGTCACTTGGAACGTAATAATGACAGAGTCATTAGGAGCAAGATTTCCTAACGTAATACCATTTTCAGGATTCTCATTAGGCTGATTGATTCCGTTAATCGTAACACTACCAGCAACAAAAGTCGTATCTATTGGTACGGTGTCTATGGCAAGAAGGTCTTCAATCGTTACATTACCGCTATTCGTAATCGTAATTGTATACGTTAAAGTTTGAGCAGGTAAGGCATTCGTTACATCAACAGATTTTATGGCAATGACATTATCATTTTGGACAGTAGTTGTGACGGTATTTGTTATAGTCGTATTTGTAACGGGTACGTTATTTGGGCTGACTATATAGTTAAAAGTAGTAATTGCGTTGTTGTTTAGTTCATTTGGTGTTGGAATAGAAGTCACAGTTACTTGGAATGAAACGATAGCGTCTCCACCTACAATTATAGTACCAATTGGTATGCCACTTACTGGATTCGCTCCTGGAAGAGTTTCTCCGTTTACAATGACGCTATTTTCTATAAACGTAGTACCTTGAGGGATAATATCTTGAATGATTACATCATTTACTGCAACATTACCGGTTTGATTTAGTGTAATCGTATACGTTAACGTATCACCAACCGTTGCAAATGCAAGATCAACAGCTTTATTACTATTCAAATTCGCGTGATTAATTTCTGTTGCGGCAGCTGATGAAATAATAGTTTCGGTAATAGGTGGTCGATCTGGTACCGTGTATTCATATTCAATTGTACTCGTGTTAGAGATTGGATTTGTTTGTGGAATCGAAGTAACCCGTACTTGGAATAGAATAGTTGCTGTCGTATTAGGCGGAATGTTATCAATTTGTATACCGTTAAGAGGGTTGTCATTTGGCCGAGCGTTGCCGTTCACGATAACACTATTCTCTATAAAGCTCGTATTTGCTGGGATGATATCTGTAACAATAATGTTTTCGACTTGTATATTTCCGTTATTTATGATGGAAATTGTATAAGGGATGATAGTTTGTAAGTCAGCATATTGGATAGGCGTTGTTTTTGTCGCAATTACATTAGCAGAAATAACTTCAGTGAAGGTAATATTGCTAGTCGATATTTGTTCTTCCACGTTTATTGTATAACGAGAAGTTGATTGATTTTGAACATGGCCGCTAGCAGGAAGAGCTACGACGGTAACAGAAAATGTGACTGGGATAGAAATATTAGGAGCAATCGTTCCTACAAGTATACCTACACTTGGGTTGGCGTTAAGCTGAGGAATGTTATTTACTAAAACGCTACCGTCAATAAAGGTTGTTCCATCAGGTATATTGTCTGTAAATACAACAGTAGTGGCATCCGTATTCCCTGTATTCGTTAAAGTTGTTGTATAAGTTAAAATGTCACCAATTGTTACAGAGGTCAAATCAACAGTTTTAAGTGAAATGATATCAGCATCATTAATTTGAACGAAAGTAGTATTGGAAGTAGTAGATTTTTGAATTGGCGCAAAGTCAGGATTGAAAATAAAGTCGTAAACGATGTTTGCAGTATTAGGTGTTGGATTTACAGCAGGTAAATTCGTAACGGAAACTTGGAATGTTATTGTAGCCATTTGACCTGCTGCGACATTAGGAATGGAAAAACCGATATTCGGATCTGCTGCAGGAAGTACAGTATTGTTAACTATTACACTTCCTGGAATAAATACTGTTCCATCCGCTATAGTATCTGTAAAAAAGATGGAGTTAGTTGTAGTCGATCCATTATTTTGAATGAATACTGTATATTCAATGGTTTCATCAATGTTAGCTAATACAGTATTAGCGGATTTTGTAGCAATAAGAATAGCATCAATAAATTGTATATTTGTACTATTGGAAGAGGTTGTTTCTGAAATTGGTGGTCCGCTTGGGTCTGGTCGATACTCATAGTGAATGACGGCGATATTATTAATGTTATTTTGTGGCGGTATAGAGACTACGCTTACTTGGAACGTAACAATAATCGTATTATTTGGAAGAATTATATCAAGATTAATACCGGTAATTGGATTTTCGTTAAGTCTTGGTACGCCATCTACAAGAATGCTATTTGGAACGAATGTGGTGCCAGAAGCAATTGCGTCAAGTAGGAGAGTATTTGTAATAGGTATTGTACCGGCGTTTGTAACTGCGACTGTATATGTGATGATTTGACCGATACGTGTAATGGATCTGTTAGCGGATTTAATTGCACTAACATTTGCCGTTCGCACTTCAGTATTTACTGCATTTGATAACGATCTACGCTGAATAATTGGAGAACTAGGGTCAATTTGGTATTCGTACGAAGTGTCTGAAATATTAATGACTGTATTGCCCTCTGGTATATTTGTAAGTTGTACTTGGAATGAAATAGTGACTGTTTCATTTGGTTGTATCGTGCCGAGAGTTACTCCGTTTTCAGGATTAGCGCCAGGCTGAGTTACATTATTTATTGCTAAGCTATCCTCAATGAATATAGTACCTTCTGGAATGTTATCAATGAACACGGTATTGTTAGCCGGAACGGTTCCTATATTTTGTAGTGTATTTGTGTAGGTAATAATTTGCCCGATTGATATGAAATTTACATCCGCGCTTTTAACAGAAATAATATTTGCATTTTGAAGTGATGTTGTAACAATGTTAGAATTTGCAGAGCGATTTACTGGTGGGGCTGTAGGAATACTTACATATTGGTAAGTTGCTGAAGATTGATTTGCAATTTCGGTTTCAGTAGGTGGATTATTTGTTTGCACTTGAAATAGTATCGTTTTGGAACTGTTTGCTGGAATTGTTCCAATCGGTATTCCGTTTTCAGGATTTACACCTGGCTGAAGGACACCATTAATTGTGACACTATCGGGAACGAATGTAGTCCCAGCTGGAATAAAATCTGTGAAATTAATATTTATTGCGTCAACATTACCGATATTTTTCACTTCAGAAATATAAAGTATAGTTCCGCCAATATCTACAGTTGTTGGATTGGATGTTTTAGTAATTGTCAATTGTGCTTGCACGAAATTTGTAATGACGATATTACTAGTAGATGTTTCAGTAATAGGCGGTTGCCCTGGGTCTGGTTGGATTGTATATGTTGTATTGGATTGATTTGTAATCGATTCTTGCGAGAATGAATCGTTAATAAGAATTTGGAACGAAATAAGATGAGTAGCGTTTGCTGCTAGGGTAGGTAAAGTAACACCTACATTTGGATTAGCACCAAGTATAGTTGTTCCGTTAAGTGTAAAACTATTTTCTACGAATGTAGTATTTTGGGAGATAGTATCTGAAAATATGAGATTAGTAGCTGGAATATTTCCGGTATTTTCTAGTGTTATTGTGTAAGTCAAAATATCACCTGTTGTTGCTTGAGGTGCATTGACTGCTTTTAAAGAAAGGATAGTCGCATCCGAAATTTGTGTGAAAGCAGGATTAGACGTAATTGTTCGAGAGATGATAGGAGCAGTTGGATCGGCGATAAAAGTATAGTCAATACGGGCTGTATTAGAAATTGGGTTCACGCTTGGTATAGATTGAACGATAACCTGGAATGTTACAGTGACGATTTCTGACGGTGTGATGGAGTTTAATGGTATTCCTACGTTAGGATCGGCACCTGGAACAGAAACACCATTAATGGTAACGCTATTCGGAATAAATGCAGTTCCTTCTGGGACCAAATCTGTTAAAGTAACTGTATTTGCAGTAGTATTTCCGTTATTTTGAACGACTACTGTGTAAGTGATTGTACCGTCAGTAGATTGTACGAGAGAATCTGTACTTTTAATTACGGATAACGATGCATCAACAACAGCTGTATTAACCGTATTAGACGAGGATGTTGCTGTAACAGGAGGTTGACTTGGATCGACAATATACGTGTAACTTGTAAGTGCTTGATTTATAATCGCTCCTTGCGGTGGAATAGAACTTGCAAGAAATTGGAACGTAATAGTAGCGGAATCACCTGGTGCGATAATACCAACTGGAATACCAAGAGTTGGACTTGCATCTGGAAGTGAACTCCCGTTGAGCGTAACACTATTTGGAACAAATAATGCTCCTTCAGGAACTCCGTTAATGAGTAATACAGAGTTTGCAGGGAAGTTTCCAGTATTCGTTAATGTTGCTGTATACGTAATTACATCCCCGATAGATACAATTGAACGATTTGCTTGTAAAACAGTTGTAACAGTCGCGTTATTAATTTGTGTTGAAGCGCTATTAGAATTTATCGTGCCTGTAACAGGAGGAGAGGCCGGATCAACGATGAATGCGTATTGAATAGATGCTACGTTTGTAATCGGATTTGAAGGTGGAGTAGATGTAACTATGACTTGGAAAGTAACGGTTAAGGAACTACCTGCGCTAACTGTTCCGATATTCACTCCGTTATTTGGATTTGCGCCTGGAATGGTACTTCCATTTACAGCAAAACTATTTTCAACAAAGGTCGTTCCTGATGGAATTAGGTCTGAGAAATTTACATTCGTAGCGTTTGTATTGCCGTTATTTTGAATCGAAACTGTATAAGTGATCGTATCTCCAATATTTGCAAAGGCTGTATTAGCAGTTTTTACAGCTGAAAGTATTGCTGAATTAATAGAGGTAACGAAGACGTTCGTTTCCACATTGCCAGGCTGAGCTAGTAATGCATTGCCTACGTTATATTGGAAGTTAACAAATCCTAAGTTTTGGAGTTCAGGTGTGAACGTTGTTGGATTACTTACGATTTGTACTTGGAATATGATTGTAACAGTTTGATTTGGATTGATTGTATTTATGCCAACACCGTCAATGATAGAAGCCGATGGTAATGGAGTGCCATCAACAATAACTGATCCTGCAACAAATTGTGTCCACGATGGTAAAGGGTCTGAGAATATAGCGTTGTTAGCAGGAATATTGCCTGTGTTCGTAATAGTCGTTGTATACGTAATCGTATCACCAATCGTTGCAAAAGTTTTATCTCCTATTTTAATAGTATTTAAAATAGCACTTTCAATTTTTGTTGTCACGTTGTTAGAAATAATATTTTTTGAAACTGGAGGATTAGCTGGATTAACGATATGTTGAAAGCTAACGCTAGCTTGATTAGTAATTGGATTTATAGGCGGAATTTCATTGGCGATAATGTGAAATGCTACGATGACAGATTCGTTTGGCGCGATATCACCGATTGGAACGCCTGTAATGATGTCTGCATTTGGGATGGTAGTTCCGTTTAGTGTAAAGCTATTCGGTTCAAAGGAAGTTCCGTCTGGAATAAGATCGGTAAAAATAACATTCGTTGCACTAACATTTCCGCCATTTGTAATTGTAACGGTGTAGGTAATATCCTGCCCGATATCTACCGTTGATACATTTGAATTTTTTTGTGCAGTAAGGATAGCGCTATTAATTTGTGTTGTCGTTGTATTAGATTGATTGGAAGTTGTAATAGGTGGCTGGCTAGGGTCAACGACATAATGATATGTGGTAGAAGCAGAATTAGAAATAGGATTAAGTGTTGGAAGTGTAATAACAGTTGCTTGGAATGTAACGATTGCCGTATTACCACCATTAATGGAACCAATATTTACCCTCGTTGATAAATCAGCGTTTAGAATGGTTTGCCCATTAACTGTGAAACTATTTGGAACGAAACTTAAATTGCTATTAAGAATATCGATAATAGTTACATCAGTTGCGGTCACATTCCCGGTATTAGGGAGGTTAAGTGTAAATGTTATTGTATTACCAATGTCCGCAAAAGTAAGATTAGCTGTTTTTGTGGTAATAATAGTTGCGTTGTTTATTTGAAGAAGTGTAGTGTTGGAAGTAGCTGCACTTGAAATGGGGGGATTAACAGGATCAACAGTAAACTCATACGTCGTTGCTGCTGTATTTGGTGCTGGGTTACTAGGGGGAATATTGTTTACTGTAACTTGAAAGACGATACTATATATTTCATTTGGTGGAAGTGTTGCAAGTAATACACCTGTATTTGGATTCGCGTTAGGTTGTAAAACACCATCAACAGTTAATGTGTTAGGAACAAATGTGAGTCCACTCGGTAATACATCCGTGAATACAATATTAGTCGCATCCGTATTTCCTATATTCGAAATAGAAGTAGTATAAAAAGCAGTTTGCCCGATATCTGCAAAGGATACACTTTCATTTTTCGTCATAGATAATATGGCTTCTTTAATTTGTGTTGAAACAGGATTACTAATTGAAGTTTCTGCATCAGGTGGTGAGACTAATTGGTACGATGTTGATGAGAAATTTACAATTGGGTTTTGGGTTGGTAATGAGGTCACATTTACTTGGAATGAAACAGTTACTGTAGCCCCAGCTGTTATCGGCCCAATATTTACACCGTTTGTTGGATCTGCACCACTTTGAGGAATTCCATTAATAGAAAATGAATTTGTAATAAATGTCGTTCCGCTCGACATAGCATCTGTGAAAATAACATTTTGTGCGGAGGAATTTCCATTGTTTGTTAAAGTGACAGTATAAGTGAGTGTATCTCCGATGTGGCTAAAAGCTTTATCAACTTGTTTCGATGAAAGAATGGTAGCAGTATTAATTGTAGTAAACGTTGTGTTTGAAGTAACATTTCTTGAAACAATAGGTGCATTGGGATCAGCGATAAATGTGTAAGAAGCACTAGCGGAATTGGCAATAGGATTTTGAACAGGGGTAGAAGTAGCAGTCACTTGAAATGCTATAGATATTGAGCTGTTAGGGGTAATTGATCCAATCGTTATGCCTGTATTAGGATTCAATCCAATTTGTGTGATTCCATTTATTGTAACGCTGTCAGTAATAAATGTTGTACCATCTGGTATAAGGTCAGTGAAAGTAATATTCGTTGCATTTGTATTGCCGTTATTTGTTAAAATTGTCGTATAGGTAATGGTATCGCCTAGTGTTACAAGCGTTTGATCGACCGATTTTATCATCGTTATCATAGCATCTAATACTGGGTTTGTGACAATATTCGTTGAAGTAGAAGTAGTAGCAGGAGTTCCGTTTGGATCAACAGTATAAGAATATAATATTGTATCGTTACCCATAATTGAACTTGAAGGAGGAACAGAAATAACATTTACTTGGAAGGTAACAGTTACTGTTTCACCAGGCGCGATATTTGGTATATTTACTCCGAGTGCTGGCTGTGCACCAAGCTGTTGGATGCCATTTATTGTGACGGAATCTGGTATAAAAGTAGTACTAGGAGGAATTGCACTTGTAAAAGTTATATTTGTAGCTGGTGTATTTCCTGTATTTGTAATAGTTGTTGTATACGTAAGTGTATCCCCGACGGAAATAATAGATTTATCCACACTTTTTTGGGTTGTTAATATCGCACTGTTAATAGTTGTCGAAACCGTATTAGATACATTCGTTTGTGATACGGCAGGTTGGCTAGGGTCAACCACATGTGAAAATTGTACAGAACTAGAATTAGAAATTGGATTTATACTTGGAATGTTTGTAACAAGTACGTTGAGGGTAATAACGGCCGTTCCATTTGGGTTTATATTTCCAATCTTAATCCCGTTAGCTGGATTTCCGATTTGCTGTGTACCAGAATCGTTTGTAAGAGTGCCAGATATGAATGTCGTTCCGTCAGGTAAAATATCTGTGAAAATTATATTTTGTGAAGTGACATTTCCAGGGTTATTTAATGTAATCGTATAAGAAATTGTATCGCCAATTGTCGCGAAAGTTTTATCTACAGATTTGATTGCCACAATTTCCCCAGAATTTATTTGTGTCGAAACGGGATTAGATGTCGTATTTCTTGAAACGAGTGGTAAATTAGGTCCTGTCATAAATTGATAATCAATGGAAGCTCCGTTTACAACTGGTGAGTTTGGCCCCCCAGGTCCAATTGTGAAAATTGGATTTGGAATGCTAACTACTTGCACACGGAAGGTAACGTTTGTAAAATCTCCTGCAATAATATCCCCAATTGGTATCCCATTCGCGGGATTTACCCCAGGTAATAAAACCCCGCCTACTCGAACGCTATCCTCTATAAACACTGTATTATTTGGAATTGGATCTGTAAAAATGATATTCGTAGCAGTTGTGTTTCCTATATTCTCCAATAAAACAGTATACGTTAAAAATGAATTTCCAGGTGCTACGTCAGAAAATAGTCGATCCACACTTTTCGTTGCTTGAATAATTGCTTCGTTAATTTGAACTAAAGTTGGATTACTTGTAGCTGTTTCTGTCACAGGCGGCTGGGTAGGATCAACAATGATCAAGTATGTTGTGCTAGATTGGTTCAAAGTTGGATTGGTAGCTGGTATTGAGCCAACGATAGCTTGAAAGCTAATTGTTGTCGTTCCTCCAACTGGAATTGAGTCTAAAGAAATCCCGCTATCTGGTCTAAATCCAAGTTGTGGGATGGTATTAATTTGTACGCTATCAGGAACGAATGAAAGTTCAGGTGGTAATATATCGATAAAAACAGGTGTGTTTGCGGTAGTATTTCCGCTATTGGTGAGGGTAGTTGTATACGTAATTGTATCTCCAACAGCAGCAAAAGCACTGCTTGCAGTTTTTGTTGCGATAACAGAAGCAGTATTTACTTGTGTAAAAGTTTTATTAGATTGAACTGTTCGTGAAACTGGCGGTTCATTTATATCTACAATAAAGCTATATTGAAGCGATGATTTGTTCGGGATGGGATTCGGGTTTGGAAGTGTTGTAATGTTTACTTGAAAACTGAGTGTAGCAGATGCATTTGAATTCAAGTTACCAATATTGATACCGTTTTGTGGATTTGCATTCGGAACGGTTACACCATTTATCTTAAAGCTATTTGGGATAAAGGTAGTACCGTTTGGAATTGTATCAGTAAAAATAATGTTGTTCGCAATAGTATTTCCGGTGTTTGTAATAGATGAAGTGAATGTAATTGTATCACCAATTGTAGCGAAAGTTGTACTAGCGCTTTTATTTATTACTAAAGTAGCGTCAATAATTGGTGTAACTGTTGTATTTGTTACGGTGCTACCAACAGCAGGAGATTGGTTTGGATTCACGGTATATTCATAATTTACAAGAGCATTATTTGTTAATGTGCCACTAGGTGGTATCGCTAAAATTTGTGCTTGAAAAGTAATGAATACAGTATCTCCTGGCGAAATATCTGCCAAGTGAACACCAAGTGAAGGATCTAATCCTGGTTGTGGAACATTATTGATAGTTACGGAGTTTTGGATAAATGAAGCTCCTGCGCCAAGCCCATCTGTTAAAACAGTTGCACTAGCAGGGATATTACCTGTATTTGTTACTGCAATCGTATAGGTAACGATATCACCAATTGCAGCTGTCGGTGTATTCACAGACTTCGTAGCGACAATAGTAGCGTTATTAATTTGAGTTGTTATTATGTTACTTAACGTATTAGCGGATGCTGGAGGTAAGTTAGGATCTACGACATACTGGTACGTTGTATTGCTTTGGTTCGGGATTGGATTTGGATTCGGGATGGAATTTACTTGCACTTGGAACGAAATTATCGTATTTGCATTCGGGTTTATTGGATCAATTGCTATTCCACTCGCTGGATTTACATTAGGCAGTGTATTCCTATTTACTGTTACACTATTTGGAATAAAAGACGTCCCGCTTGGGATAGCATCTGTAAATACTATATTTGATGCAGGTGTATTCCCGTTATTCGTTAAAGTAGTTGTGTACGTAATAATATCATTTACGTTAGCAAACTGTTTATCTGCCGATTTAGTAGCGGCAATTGAGGCGTTATTAATAGTTGTCTGTACAGTGTTAGAAGCAACCATCTGCATTACAGCTGGTTTGGATGGATCATACGTATATTGGAATGTTGTGCCTGATTGATTTGTAATTGGGTTTACAGCAGGGATAGTTGGTACAAAAACTTGGAATGCAACGGTGCGTGATGAATTCGCTCCTATCGTACCAATCGAAATGCCGGTAGCAGGATTTGCATTAGCTATAGGGACATTATTAATCGTTACAGTATTAGGAATGAAGAGGGTACCCGCTGGAATGATATCTGTAAATGTTACATTAGCAGCAGGGATATTCCCGTTATTCGTTAAAATAGTCGCATATAGTATGACATCACCAATATCAGCGAAGTTTGTACTCGTTAGTTTTGTAGCAACGATATTAGCAGTATTAATTTGTGTAGTTACTATATTGCTAGCAGTGTTTCTAACAAGAGCAGGTAAGTTTGGATCAGCGATAAAGCTATATTGAAGTGCAGCGCTGTTTTGAATTGGGTTTGGTGAAGGTAGCCCATTTGCACTTATTTGAAACACAATCGTTGTAAAACCACCCGAAGGAATGGAGCCCACTTGAAGACCGGCACTAGGGTCTGCACCTAGTTGTAAAGCACCACCTATAAAAATACTATTTGGAACGATAGTGGTGCCATTAGGGATTATATCGGTAACAATAACATTATTTGCTGTAGTATTGCCAAGATTAGCTAAAGAAATTGTATATGTGATTGGTTGCCCGACGTCGGTGATAGTTAAATCTACTTCTTTGACAATAACAACATTTGCTAAATTAATTTGTGTACTTACAGTGTTACTTACAGATGTTTCTATAGTTGGTGGATCACCCGGATTTAGAATAAAGCTATACTGTGTACTAGATGAATTTAATGTTGGATTTTGTGTTGGTAAAGAGGTGACGGTTACTTGATAAGAGACGGTAAGTGAACCGTTAGCAGCAATGGAAGGTAGTGGAACACCTATATTTGGATCTGCGTTATTTTGAAGTACACCATTAATAAGAAAAGTGTTTGGAATAAAGGTAGTACCGTCTGGATTCGTATCTACGAAAGTAGGGCTATCAGCAGAAACACTTCCTGCATTCGTCAAAGTAACAGTATAAGTTAATGTATCCCCTACGGTAGCGAACGCTCGATCCACTGTTTTGGCTGAAATGACATTTGCATCGTTTACTTGAGTAAATGTAGTAGTTGAAGTAGTGTTCTTACTTACAGGTGAAGCGTTTGGATCAACGATAAAGTTATAGGAGATGGAAGCGCTATTTGAAATAGGGTTTGGATTTGGAATGCTAGTTATTACTACTTGGAATGAAGCTGTAATTGTAGTATTAGCATTGATGCTACCAATATTGATGCTAGCTGGTGTAACGCCTGGCTGAGTAACACTGTTAACTATAACGCTGTTTGGGATAAAGGCGGTTCCATTCGCAATTGAATCAGATAGTAATATATTGTTCGCTGCAACATTTCCATCGTTAGTAAGAGCAAAGGTGTAAGTTAATACATCGCCAACTTCCGCAAACGTTTTATCTACAGATTTATTAACATGGAGATTTGCTAGTCTAATTGTTGATGTAACAGAATTAGAATTTGCTGTTTTTGAAGTTGGTGGCAGACTTGGGTTTACAGTATACAGATAAGAAGCAAAGGCATTATTAATGATAGGGTTTTGGGCGGTAATATTGATGACTGTTACTTGGAAAGAGAGGGTAAAAGTAGCTCCACCAGGAATTGTGCCAATAGGTAAGGCGACGAGAGAATCTACATTTTGCAAAACTCCGTTTAGTGTTACAGTACCAGGATTTAATATCGTTCCATTTGGAAGTGGATCTGTTAGTTGTACGTTAGTAGCAGATGTATTTCCACTGTTTGTAATAAGAATTGTATAACTTATCGTTTCGCCAATTGTGGCAAATTGTTTATTAGTTGATTTTGTTAATGTTACATTCGCATTGTTAATTTGAGTGGAAACGAGATTAGAAGAAATGTTTTTCGTAACAGGTGATTGGCTAGGATTGACGGTATATTGATAAGAAGCGCTTGATCCGTTAGATACGACATTTGACACGGGTATTGTGTTTACTACTACTTGAAATGTAACATTTTTTGTTGTGCCTGTTGGGATAGATCCAATATTCACGCTGTTAGCGGGATTTGCGCCTACTTGTGTCGTGCCATCTATTGTTAAACTGTTTAGAACAAAAGTTGTGCCAGTAGGAATGACATCTGTAAAAATAACGTTATTTGCATTGGTATTACCTGTACCTGTAAAGGAAACGGTGTACGTTAGCGTATCACCAATATCTGCAAAATTTTTATCTACTGCCTTCGTCATTGATACAGTAGCATTATTCACTTGAGTGGAGACAATATTTGTCGTATCAGTCCCACTTACTGCTGGTTGATTAGGTACAGGAATGTATTGATATGTTGTTGTTCCACTATTTAATATTGGGTTTGTTTGAGGGATAGAAGGAACGAGCACTTGGAATGAAACAGTAGTAGTGGAATTTGCTGCAATCGAACCAATTGGTATACCATTAGCGGGATTTGCTCCAGCTTGAGTAACTCCGTTAACAGTTACACTACCTGGAATGAAAGTAGTTCCGCTAGGAATCGGATCCGTATATATAACGTTCGTTGCAGCGATATTTCCTATATTAGCTAAGGCAATACTGTAAGTTAATGTTTCACCAATATCGGTAAAAAGTTTGTTAACTGATTTTGTTCCATTAATATCTGCCAGATTAATTTGTGTTCCAGCAGAATTGCTTGTTGCAAGGCCGTTAAAGGTTGTTCCTCCAGCGATTGGTGTATATTGAAATGTAATATTAGCAGTGTTAGAGATAGGATTTTGACTTGGAAGAGAAACGACGGTAGCTTGGAAAGTTACTGTACGAGAAGCACCATTATTGATTGTTCCAAGAGATATACCAGCCGCAGGATTAGCATTTGTTTGTGGTACGTTATCTACTGTTACAGTGCCGGGTATAAAAGAAGTACCGTTAGGGAGACTATCTATAAAAATAGCGTTATTGGCAGGAAGAAGCCCGGTATTAGGGATCGTAACTGTATAAGTGAGAATATCTCCAATTGCAGCAACACTTTTATTCACGCTTTTCGTTGCTTGTATAGTAGGTGAATTTATGTTGATTTGTAAACCGACTGTATTTAACATATACGCATCTCCGTTAGTAGTTAAACGGATTGCGGCGGACACTTGTGAGTTTGTTAAATAAGGAGAAATATCAATAGAAGTAATATCCCAGCCCTGTCTTCCTGCTGAGATGTTTGTGCCTGTAGAAGCACTTTGATTTCGCGTTCCAAATGTCCCAGTTGTATCTAAGTTTCCAGCGGCATTATTAATTTGAGAACCGAAGAAGTTATTTACAGCATTATTTGGCCCAGATAAGGCATTTAATGAACTGAAATTTGGCCCAAATAAAGCTTGATCCCCGATTAAATCTGCATCTCCTTCAGTGGAGCTTAAAAATAATCTCCCGCTTACTGGTCCTCCTGAAGGTGTTAAAAATCCTGAAACAGCTACATCTGCACTACCAGTATCAGCAGAAACACGGTTACCAGCTACGTAAATAGTTAAATTTCTTGCAGGTAATGTCCCGTTTTGATAAGCGACAATGAGTGTCCATCCGGCCGAGTTAATGGATCCATTTGAAGCATCTAAAGGATCAACAAGTCCAGGGACAGCTCCTGTAGTATAAGAACCAGAACCGCCAGCTTGAATAAGAGTTGTTACGTCTGCTGAACGAGTATAAAAGCCAAATGTAATAGAGTTTGAAACGAACGTTTGATTTGAAGCTGTAACAGCTGAAGGAGTAATTGAGTATGTTGAAACGGGTGTTGTAAATGAAACGGGATTACCTAGAACACTCGTAATGTTTTGATCACGAGATAAATAGTTTCCTCCCCAAACGAGTTCTGCGTAAAGAATAGTGCTACCAGCAGGGATATTTAAAATAGCGGTAGAACTATTTTGTGTATAGGTTAACGTTGTACCTGCGGGAAAAGTAGGTACTTGTAAAGCGGTATTCGTAGTTATAAACGCACCAATTGCCCCGATTGTACCAGCACGGTTTTGATTACTAATTTTACTTAATCCTAAAGTATTACCTGTAATAGCGAGTGCGCCGTTAGTGGTGGTAGAAAATCGATTCGTAATGGGCATGTTGTCACCTCATTTCCAATATAGTCTTGGTCAAAATAGGATATGTGTGTGATAAATAAATGGAAACATGTACAAGTTGATTTGATAATAATGATTTAAATGTCTAGATAAGGGGATGGAGTATGATTGAATTGGAAATTAGAGTGGAGCGTCTTAGGGAAGCAAAAACAGGGAATATTGTATCATTATCTTCTTATATTGGGTGGGATTATAACAGAGAAGAAATTGAGACTATTTTTAACGCAGGGATTGTATACGGTGTTTGGAATGAGAGAGAGGAACTAATTGCTAGCGCGGCAATAATATTATATGGGGAGAAATTAGCGTCTATCGGAATGGTGATTGTACATCCAGATTATAAGGGGAGAGGGATTGGAAAGATAATAACGGAAGCGTGCGTTAAAAGCGTATCAGCTCATACTCCAATTATGCTGATTGCTACGGATGAAGGGAAACCTTTATATGAAAAGTTAGGATTTAGGGCAGTAAGTTATGTTTCTAAATACATATGTAACTCATACAATGCGAAAGATTATTGTGTAAGAAATGAAGATTATGTGATGAATTATGAAGAGGGTGATTTAGAAAAAATAATAAAAATAGATGAATATGCGTTTGGAACAAATAGAAAAGAGTTTTTAAAGAAAAGAATTATGCAAAGTGAACAGTGTATCGTTGTAAGGGACAAGGAACAAAATGTATTAGGTTACGGTTTAAGCATACAAACACCAGAAAATAAGATAATAGGGCCGGTTGTTGCTAAAAATGATGAGATGGCAATGAGAATAGTACATGATTTAGCAAGAGGGCATAATGGTAAATTAAGAATTGATGTACTAGAAGGAAAGAACGATTTCATGAAAGAATTAGAGATTGCTGGTTTTAAAAAAGTGAATATACCACCAATTATGATGAAAAATAGTAATCGGTTATTAAAAAGAAATAGTGAACTATATAGTATTGCAGCGCAAATTTTTGGATAAAAAAGAATCCTTTTAAATGAAGGATTCTTTTTTGAGCCAATTTAATCACGATATTGGTCATGAGTTGGCTGAAAGAGGTCTTCCTCAATATCTCGCACCATAGAAAAATGATCAACGTTATAATGACCGTGTAAAGTTTTATTGTGATGACCAATAATTTGTTCTGCAGACAATACGTTAGAATCAGTTGTTGAATGACCGTTTTTAATTAATGTAACGTCAAATCCTTGTACAGTTGCTGTCCTAACGGCAGTGTCAATGCAATGTTCTGTTTTACATCCGCCTATAACAATATGATTAATGTTTTCTTCTTTTAAAAGTTCAAGTAAAGAAGTACCGTAGAATGAATTGGTTGCTGCTTTATTAATAAAGATTGCAGACTGGGGTACTTGAATTTGATTATGTACTTCAAATCCTTCGCCACTACCTGAAGCAACATCGATATCTCTTACAAAAACAATAAGAGCATTTGAATCTATTGCTTTCTGCAGGGCTATATTTAGTGTAGATAATAGCTCGGTTTTACGAAAAACTTCATTTTCTTGCTCATTTCCATCAATTAATTCTTGTTGAGCGTCGATAATTAATAGTGCTTGTTTCATCGTGTCTCCCCTTTAATATGAAATAAGTTCCACTGTACATATTCCTTCAGATTGTTAGGAAATCCTCTATTGTAAGAGAAGTAGAAGATTGATTTACAAAGTTGTCAAAGAAATTTCATTCTCATAGCGTGTAAAAACATGTATGATAGGAGATGGAGAATTTTTGAGTAGGTGGGAATAACATGCAAACAGTAGAAGATTATCTTTCATTCTTACATACGAAAGGATTTAAATTATCAGAGGAAGCACAAGGGTTTATTATGTTTGGACAAGGATATACTGGTGCGTCTGATGGGATTGTGAACGCAGCAATAGAAGCGACAATTAAACATCAATTGCAGTTTGATGGTAGTTATTTCGTTGCGTTATTAGAACGATTGAAAGAGGAAGAAATTACAGATAAAAAAAGCGCTAAGGCTTTTATGCGGAAGTTACAAGCGTAACTTCACGCAGCCTGCGCTTCTTTTTTTGTTTTGGAAGGTAATTCAACAAAAATCATGCCTAGAAAAATACATAGACATCCGATAATAGCAGAAATAGAAAGTTGTTCATTTGCAACGAGAACGCCTGTTAATGCAGCAAAAACGGGCTCCATTGCGAAAATAATTGCTACTCTCGTTGGAGAAGTGTGTTTTTGTGCCGATGTTTGAATGAAAAAAGCAATAGATGTTGCAAACAGGGCAGTTAGAAAGAGTGCGAATAAAAAGGATTGATTCGTCCATAGTGATACTGAAAATAACTTTTTCCAATCTTCAAACAAGAAAGCGCAAATAGAAGAAAATATACCAACAGCTAATACTTGAGATGTGCTTAATAATAAAGGTGATATTTTTTTAGAAAAGAAGCCGTTAATAAGAATATGGGCAGCGAAAGCGACTGCACAACCGAGAACAAGTATATCTCCTATATTTAATTGGAAAGAATCAGCAGCTGTTAATAAGTACAAACCTGTTGTAGCTACAGCAATGCCAAGTACGATGAAAATGGTGGCTTTTTGTTTTAAAAAGATAAAGGATAAGATTGGGACCATAACAATGCTTAGCCCAGTTAAGAAACCTGCTTTTGAAGAAGTTGTATAAAGTAAGCCAAATGTTTGTAATAAATAGCCGACAAATAAGAAGAACCCAACCATTAATCCAGCTAAACTACTATGTTTTAATTCTTGTTTTGAAGTTTTCTGTGAAAAAATAATTTGAACGAATAATAAAATAATTCCAGCGAATAAAAAGCGAATACCATTAAACGTAAATGGACCAACGAAAGACATAGCGTTTTGAACGACAACAAACGTAGCTCCCCAAATAAAAGAGACAAATAATAAAGCAAGAGGAGCAATCCACTCTTTTTTCACACTCATACCCCCGTTAATTTTGTAAGATAGCTTTTCTAGCTAATTCATCAGCTACTTTATTTTGACTACTTGGAATCCACTTAATAAAAAAGAGATCGAAGTTTTTTATGTACTGTAGTGCTTCATCTAAAAGAGGTGCAAATATTTTATTTTTTGCGTATTCCTTTTCAACAGCCCGCTCAACAAGCTGCGAATCTGTACGAAAAGAGACAGTGCTATAATTATGCTCAATGCAATATTTTAATGCTAGAAGTAAAGCGCGGTACTCTGCTTCATGATTGGACATTGTTCCAAGTGGTACTGATAATTGTACAGGCGGCTGAACGCCTTTAATAAACACTCCTGCACCAGAAGGACCAGGATTTCCTTTTGATGCACCATCAATATATACTTCAATCAAAATGAGAAACCTCCAAATTATAAGATTATCCCCTACTTAAATATTTTTTTGAAGTAGGGGATAGAGTAGTTATCCGATTGTGATGCTGTAACGACATGTAAATGTTTCATTCGCTTGTAAAGATTGAATTCCCTTTTTGTCCTTGAAATCTTTTGCTGGATTTACTTCATCAGCGATTCCATACCAAGGTTCAATACATAAGAAAGGTGCGTTATCCCCTGGTGTCCATACGCCGACAAATGGAAATCCATCAAATTCTACTTTTACAAATTTATTATGTTTATGAGAACGAATCGAAATTTCATTCGTATTCATATGTTCAAAAATAAGTGCATCATTTTTGAATAAATCGTATGTAAGTGGCAATTCAGTCGTATTTTCAGCGATTAATTGCTTTTTGTTTGAAAGATAAGGTCCTTCTAATACGCTTGTTTCTAAGCGTTCCGAACCATTAAACGATAAGTGATAATCTGTAAATGATTCACCGTCCAATAAAGGGAAGTTGAATCCAGGATGTGCTCCGATTGAGAAGAACATTTCTTTAGAAGTAGGATTGTTTACTTCATATGTTACATGAACACTTTGTCCATCTAGCTCATAAGAAACGAGTAATTCGAATTCGTATGGGTATTTTTTTAATGTTTCTTCATTACTAGTAACGATATAAGTGATCTTTGTTTCGCTTTGTTCTTTCACAGAAAAAGTAAGATCACGAGCGAAACCGTGTTGTGTTAATGAATATGGTTTACCGTCTACGTAGTATGTATTATCTACTAATCGACCGACAATTGGGAACAAAATTGGTGCACGGCGTCCCCAATAAGCAGAATCACCTTGCCATAAATATTCTATGTTGTCTTCTTTTAAGCGAACGCTCTGTAATTCTGCACCTTTGTCAGAAATGGAAACGATCACTTTTTCATTTTGAATTGTTGCTGTCATGAAGTGAAACCTCCTAAATCTTTCATATGTTTCATTATACGTTGTCTAAAAGAAAAAAGGTAGTTCACGATAGGAATCTATTGACGAAAGAGGGGCTACCACGTAAAATATAATCTTGTTGCTAAAAAAAAGAATAACGTGGTTCGAAACCATCCCACGTAAAAAAACTAAGGAGATTTTGTCATGAATATTAGAACATTAGTCGGTAATGGTATTTTAGCGGCATTATATATTGCTGTTTCTATGCTTATTCAGCCATTTGGCTTTACGAATGTACAGTTTCGTATTTCAGAGATGTTTAATCATCTCGTTGTATTTAACAAGAAAGCAATTTACGGAATTGTATTAGGTGTATTTTTAACGAATCTCTTTTTCTCACCTATGATCGCTTATGATTTAGTATTTGGAGTAGGTCAATCTATTCTTGCATTAGTTGCAACGATTATTTCTATGCGATTTATTAAAGGTGTTTGGGCTCGTATGATTTTTAATACAGTTATCTTTACGATTACAATGTTTATGATTGCAATTGAACTTCATCTTGCATTTGATCTACCATTTATGTGGACTTGGTTAACATGTGCAGCAGGTGAATTCGTAGTAATGGCGATCGGTATGCCTGTAATGTACTGGATTAATAAGCGAGTACAATTTGAAAGATTTATGTAATAGATGAAAGAGCCATTCCTTATATAGGATGGCTCTTTTTGTATGTGATTATATTGAATATAATTCTTTGACTCTTGATAAAATATAATAAAATAAAGTGAGGCTTCAATTAGCCGGATAAATAAGAAGTCTTACATAAGGGGAATGAAGTATGAAATATAAAATTCATTGGTTGTATAAAACAAAGCGCGGATTGCAGACGGAATTAACGACAGAGTATATGAACATAGAAGAAGTACTTCAATTTGCAGAGGATTTTGAGAAAACAGGAAGAGTAAAAGAATTTTCATTTTATGATGAAATGGACGCGGAATGGTCATTAAAAGAGATGAAAAAGTTAAGTAAGCAAGTAGAGGAAGAGCCCCAAGAAATACTCGTTTATTTTGATGGGGGGTATGATGTGCAAACGAAAGAAGCTGGCGTTGGTATATGTGTGTATTATAAAAAAGGAAATACAAACTACCGGATTCGCCGCAATGCATATATAGAAGGTATATATGATAATAATGAAGCGGAATATGCATCGTTACTATACGGTATGAATATACTCGAGGAATTAGGGATTAAGTATGAAGCAGTTACACTTCACGGTGATTCTCAAGTTGTACTGCAGCAATTAGCCGGAGAATGGCCTTGTTATGATGAGCATTTAAACCATTATTTAGATCAAATTGAACAAAAGGCGAAGCAAATGAAATTAAAACTTATATGTGAACCAATATCTAGAAAACAAAATAAAGAAGCACATCAATTAGCTACGCAAGCATTGGAAGGGACAGTTATTGATAGTCATAAAGAAATAACTGAATAGAGAGGTGCAAAGGTGGATAAAAAGCAACTCATTACAGAGGTAAATGACTTATTAGAAACGTATTGTGAAGGATGTTTCTTGCGAGAACATAATCGAAAGACAAATAGTAAATATTATGCCCATTCATTTTGTATACGGCAATGTACAGTTGGAGAAACATTGAAAAAGTATGGAGAACGGTTGTCATGAAAAAACATCCAGAGAAAATTCTCTGGATGTTTTTTAGTGTCTTGCTTCGTTTAGTTGATGCTCACATTTATTTAATTTCTTTTCCTCATTCATTAAAAATGGCTCATCTAAATCAGTTGCAACAGATTTCATAATTTCAAGCTGAGAGCGAGCTGCTTCTACAGCAGTAGTAGCATGCTCTAATGTATCTGGATCCATTGAAATTGTTGCTGATCCTACCATTTTTTGTGCTGTTTCTACACGGAATTTCACTTCTTCAAAATCATTTACTTCTGATCCCATTAATAATTCCTCCTTTGTATAGTGCGCATTTCACATAGTTTTTGCTCTGTAAAACGGAAATATACAAAGGAATAACAAAGGAGGTTACCAAGTAAGGCAACCTCCTGTTATATGTTGGATTAAAGTTTTACTACGTTAGCAGCTTGAGGTCCGCGGTTACCTTCAGTAATGTCGAAAGATACTTCTTGACCTTCTTCTAAAGCTTTGTAGCCGTCTCCTTGAATAGCAGAGAAATGTACGAATACATCGTCAGCGCCTTCCATTTCGATAAATCCAAAACCTTTTTCGTTGTTAAACCATTTTACTTTTCCTTGCATGTTACAATTCCTCCTAAAAGCGTTTACTATTTTCATTTAGTGAAATTCATTAAAAAAATAATATAAACTAAAAATGCTATATTCTTGAATATTCTGCTAAATGATTAATTTAAATATACACGAATTGGGAGAATTTAGTCAAGTAAGCGATTTTATTTTTTTGTATTTTTAAATAATTTTCCAGTCAAATTTTTAAATAGGTATAGGACAGGCCTTGTACGTAATATTCTTAATTGAATGCTATACATAATGAGGTGAAAGAATGAATAAGTCTTACTTATTAGATAATGAAGGAATGAGAACGAGAACCGACATACCGGATTGGGTTGCAAAAGAATTTGAGATTTTTTCAAATGTTGTGTTAGAACCAACTTTTCCATGTTATTTCGGTTTAACAGCTTTGAAAAAGAATGAACTTCGTTATTCATTTCTTTCTCATAATGATTGGAGTCATTTGCCGCATACAATGTTATCTTTTTTAGACTTAATGAAAGAGAGACCGATTGTAAGAAGGGGCTTTTTCCTTTTTGTAGAACCGGAATGTGAAGAACGATCACTCGAATATTACCGTGATTCTTTTTGGAAAGTGTTACAGTATTTACATGAAAACGATAATCAAGCATGGCCAAAGCAAATTCCTGAAGACCCAGACCATTATTTATGGGAATTTTCATTTGGTGGTGAGCCAATATTCGCATTTGGAAATGCGCCAGCTTATAAACAACGAAAAACTAGACATTTAGGGAATTCTCTCGTTATTGGGTTTCAGCCACGCACTATTTTTGATGGATTAGAGGGAGATCGTCCTAAAGGAACATATTCAAGACAAATGGTCCGTGAGCGAGTTGAAAAGTGGGATCAATTGCCGAAACATCCTAACATTAGTCATTATGGTGACCCAGAGCATCGTGAATGGAAACAATATTTCATAGGAGACGATGTAGAGCCAATAAAAGGGAAATGTCCTTTTATTCATAGGATAGAAAAGTAAGAGCCATCATCTAGATGGCTCTTTTGTATATTTTGGATAAAAAAGGGTATTTTATTATGAAAGCTAGTCTATTTTTTAAAATTACATCATTAACTAGTAGTAAAGAGAGTAGAAAGGATAGAGCGATGATTGGAGCAATTATACAGCAAATCGTATTAGGTATATCATTAGCTGCGCCAGTAGGGCCGATTAATATTGAAATGTTAAAACGAGGAATTGAACGTGGGTTTTGGCACGCTTGGGTTGTTGGAATTGGTGGAATGACTGCAGATGTTTTATTTATGCTTCTCATTTATTTCGGTTTATCTTCTGTGTTTATGTATACATATGTACAAGCCTTCATGTATTGCACGGGTTTTTTCTTGTTATTTTATTTAGGATTTCAAAGTGTAAAACAAGGAATTTTCGAATCGAATATGGAATATAAAAAAGAAGAGGTAGGTGGCCTTAAGCAATCGTTTATGGCAGGATTTTTAATTGCGATATCCAATCCATTAAATCTTGTTTTTTGGTTTGGTATATACGGAAGTACACTTAGCTCATTACTTATGAAGGTAACGAAACAAGAAGCTTTTTTGTACAGTCTTTGCATTATTGTTGGTATTATTTTATGGAATTTAAATATTGCTTTTTCTGTACATTTTGGAAGAACTTTATTAAAACCAAAAGCGCTTGGCTACATAACAGCCGGAGCAGGTATTATTTTAGTAGGTTACTCTATACATTTTGCATACAAAGCTTTACAGTTGTTCACATAAGATTGAAGGGGAGATTTTTATGTATCGAACCACTATTGACGGAAAAGAAATTATAATTACGTTAGCGCCAAAAATCCGAAAAGAAATTACTGATAGAAATCCACTATATGAAGCGGTATTTCATAATGCTGCAAGATTGTTACAAACAAAGCAACCGACGTTTGCAGTAAATCATGAAATATTTGGGCTCATTATTGGAGAAGTGCAAAGAGGAGAAGTAACAGTGTTTGCAGTGGAACATATTATTCCGAAGCAAAATATATTTGGATCAAACAATTTTTTCTCGGCAATAGAACAGCAGGCAAATTTGTAAAGTGAATAGAATAAGAATAGAAAAGAAATAGTCGTAACGATATGTTGCGGCTGTTTTTTTGGAAAAGGGGGAAACAAGATGAAGAAAGTGGGGAAAGAGTTCTTTTTACAACATGATATTGTTATTATGTATAGCATTCTATTTATTTTCATTATTATTTTAAAAATGCAATTTTTTACGTGGTTTGGCATGTTAGCATGTATGTTTGGGATTGTTTTCTATACACTTAATGAATATATGACACATCGTTTTTTATTCCATATAAAGCCACCTAAAAACACATTTCTATTAAAAATGTTAAGAAGATTGCATTATGATCACCACGTATATCCAGATGATTTAAAACTTTTGTTTTTACCTGTATGGTTTAGTATACCTAGTTTTACTATATATTTACTTATAGCATATGGTATTACAAAAAGTGTTACTATTGCACTTTCATTTGGAATCGGAATGATTATCATGCTGCTCGTTTACGAATGGAAACATTATATTGCTCATAGACCGATTCGTCCCGTCACTAAGTTTGGAAGATGGCTAAAAAAACAACATATATTACACCATTATAAAAACGAAAAGTTTTGGTTTGGTGTTTCAAATCCAGTATTCGATTTTATATTTGGAACACTTAAAGACGGAAAAGATGTTGAGTTAAGCGAAACGGCTCGTAATTTAGAAAAGGAAAAAAAGACAAAAGTAGTGCGGTAAGCACTGCTTTTGTCTTAATGAGGATAAATAAGTAAGGTGTCACTTTATTTTGAAAAAGTATATTAAAAATTTAGGGGAAATTGCCGAAAAATGTCTATCAAAAAATCTTTGCATGAATGCATGGATTGTCTAAAATGAATATAAGTTTCTGAATATTTATAAAATTTAGTCTTTATGTATGCAAGGGGGAAGTGTATTTTAAGTAAGAGAGGGGATCGGTTAATGAAACGAGACGATACGTCAGCACGTAAGTTGCAAAATGAGGTGAATTATACAGAGGTCGTTCAGTCGGAAGAATTTCAATTGTTATTAAATACGAAAAAGAAGTTTATCATTCCAATGAGTATTTTCTTTTTTAGTTTTTTTATCGCATTACCTATTCTAACATCGTATTCAAAGGTGCTTAATACACCTGCATTTGGAGACGTTACATGGGCGTGGGTATTTGCTTTTTCCCAATTTATTATGACATGGGCACTATGTATGATTTATAGCAAAAAAGCAGAATCATTTGATGAAATCTCCCGAAAAATTTTGCAAGATATGCAAAAAGGGAGGGGCTGAACTTGAATACTACTGCATTTGCACTATTTTTAATTATTGTTCTTGGTACGCTCGTCATAACCTATTTTGCATCGAAAAAAACGAAAAATGCGAGTGAATTTTATACGGCTGGAGGGGGATTAACTGGTTGGCAAAATGGTCTGGCCATTGCTGGAGATTACATGTCTGCTGCTTCATTTCTCGGTATAGCTGGAGCAATCGCATTAACTGGGTTTGATGGATTCTTTTATAGTATCGGTTTTTTAGTTGCTTATTTAGTTGTACTATATCTTGTTGCAGAACCGCTTAGAAATTTAGGAAAGTACACTTTGGCGGATATGATTGCAGCACGCTTTGACGCGAAAAAAGTTCGCGGAGTTGCAGCTCTTAATACGATGACGATTTCTATCTTTTATATGATTGCACAATTAGTTGGCGCGGGTGCACTTATTAAATTATTATTAGGGATTGAATATACGACATCTGTATTAATCGTTGGAACACTTATGACGGTGTATGTTATTTTTGGTGGTATGACAGCAACGAGCTGGGTACAAATTGTAAAGGCTGTATTACTTATGGCCGGTACGTTTATTATTTCTGTTATCGTTTTCGCAAAATTCAACTTCAGCGTGACTGAAATGTTTGCCCAAATGAAAACAGCTACACCATTAAAAGATTCATTTTTAAATCCAGGTGTAAAGTATAAGGATGGCCTTGATACACTTTCTTTAAATTTAGGACTAGTACTTGGTACAGCTGGATTACCACATATACTTGTCCGCTTTTTTACAGTACGTGATGCAAAAACTGCACGTCAATCTGTCGTATATGCGACATGGTTAATTGGTGCATTTTATATTATGACGATTTTCTTAGGATTTGGTGCGGCAGCGTTTGTAGGAAATGAAGCGATTATTAAAGCGAACCCAGCGGGTAATATGGCAGCACCTTTATTAGCCAAAGCGTTAGGTGGAGACTTCTTATTTGCTTTCGTATCAGCAATTGCTTTTGCAACAATTTTGGCTGTAGTGGCAGGTCTCGTATTAACGGCAGCATCAGCATTCGCTCATGATTTTTATAATGAGATTATTCGCAAAGGGAAATCAACGGAAAAAGAGCAAGTATCTATGGCTCGTTATGCATCTATTGGGGTAGCGATATTATCTATCATACTTGCATTATTTGCCCAAACATTAAACGTAGCATTTTTAGTATCATTAGCATTTGCAGTTGCAGCGAGTGCAAATCTACCAGTGATTTTATTTACAATATATTGGAAGCGTTTTAATACAACGGGTGCTATTTCCGGTATGATTGTAGGGCTCGTATCAGCAATTGTTCTCGTAGCGTTGAGTCCGAATGTTTGGAACCCTGTAGCTGGAAAAGCTATTTTTGTTGGGGAAGCGATATTCCCATATACGACACCAGGAATTATTTCAATTCCGCTCGGATTTCTTGCAGCATATTTAGGAACTGTTTTATCTAGTAAGAAAGAAGATGCAGCGAAATTTGATGAAATTCTTGTGAAATCTAATACTGGTCACGGTATTAGTGATGCGTCTTCACATTAAATAAAAGAGGAGCTTTTCGATAGATAAGAAAAGCTCTTTTTTCTTTTGTCATTTTCTTGTAAATATTACTGATTTGTAAGTAGGATTTGTCTTAATTTTGTGGAATGAAAATAGCAGGGAGAAATTTAAGTCATCATGGCACCAGCGCAGCTTTTGTGAAAAATAAGTTGTTATGGAAGGTGGAAGTAATGATGAAAACGAAGCAAACTGATGAATTATTAGCAAAAGATGAGCAATATGTTTGGCACGGAATGCGTCCCTTTAGTCCAAATAGTACAATGGTAGGGGCAAAAGCTGAAGGGTGCTGGGTTGAAGATATACAAGGAAAAAGATATTTAGATGGTATGAGTGGTCTTTGGTGTGTGAATAGTGGATATGGAAGAACGGAGCTCGCAGAAGCGGCTTATAAGCAATTACAAACATTATCATACTTTCCAATGTCACAATCTCATGAACCAGCTATAAAGCTTGCTGAAAAGTTAAATGAGTGGCTTGGGGGAGAGTATGTTATTTTCTTCTCAAATAGTGGTTCAGAAGCGAACGAAACAGCTTTTAAAATAGCAAGGCAATACTATGCGCAAAAAGGTGAACCACATCGTTATAAATTTATGTCACGTTATCGTGGGTATCACGGGAATACAATGGCGACAATGGCAGCGACGGGACAAGCGCAGCGTAGATATCAATATGAGCCGTTTGCTTCAGGCTTTTTACACGTAACACCACCGGATTGTTACCGTATGCCTGAAATTGAAGGGCAGCATATCTATGATGTAGAATGTGTGAAAGAAGTCGATCGTGTTATGACGTGGGAATTAAGTGAAACAATTGCTGCGTTTATTATGGAACCTATTATTACAGGCGGGGGCATATTAATGCCACCACAAGACTATATGAAAGCTGTTCATGAGACATGTCAAAAACACGGTGCCTTGCTTATAAGTGATGAAGTGATTTGCGGCTTCGGTCGTACAGGAAAAGCATTCGGATTTATGAATTATGATGTGAAGCCAGATATTATTACAATGGCAAAAGGCATTACGAGCGCATATTTACCATTATCTGCAACAGCTGTGAAAAAAGAAATATATGAGGCTTTTAAAGGTAAAGGAGAATATGAATTTTTCCGTCATATTAATACATTTGGTGGAAATCCAGCAGCTTGTGCATTAGCACTTAAAAATTTAGAGATTATGGAAAATGAAAATTTAATTGAGCGATCTGCACAAATGGGTTCCCTTTTATTAGAGCAACTAAAAGATGAAATTGGGGAACATCCGCTTGTTGGGGATATTAGAGGAAAAGGTCTATTAGTTGGAATTGAATTAGTAAATGATAAAGAGACGAAAGAGCCAATTGATAACGACAAAATCGTAAGTGTCGTAAATGCTTGTAAAGAAAAAGGGCTTATTATAGGACGAAACGGTATGACGACAGCAGGATATAATAACGTCTTAACATTAGCACCGCCGCTTATTATTTCAAGTGAAGAAATTGCCTTTGTTGTTGGAACGTTGAAGACGGCGATGGAACGTATTTAATGAATCGAGCGAGCTGTAATATACAGCTCGCTTTTGTTTATTATGTGAAATATGATAAATTTTTCAAAGGGAGGGGAATTATTATGAAGAAATATGATCCTAATCAACATTATCACATCGGATATTATGAAGATGGATATGATTTAGAAGTGACAGCGTACAAAAGAATACATGAACCAGTTTGGGATGCTTATATTCCGCACTATGAGGTGGACGATTTTTATAAGAAAGTGGAGGAAATGAAACTGGGTGAATATATAGATGATTATGGTATTAAGGT
The DNA here is from genome assembly GCF_009183805.1 of Bacillus sp. B2-WWTP-C-10-Post-4. Classification (NCBI taxonomy): domain Bacteria; kingdom Bacillati; phylum Bacillota; class Bacilli; order Caryophanales; family Bacillaceae; genus Bacillus; species Bacillus sp. B2-WWTP-C-10-Post-4. Next base: position 30,702 of record NZ_WEII01000052.1, read on the forward strand.
GTATTCATTTAGTAATGATATCAATGATGAAGAAGCACGAACTATTTTTGAAAAATGGTTAAAAACGAATGGAATTGTTTAAAGATAAAATGAAAAAGGAGATTGCTATCTTATAAAATAGCAATCTCCTTTTATTATAGTAAACTTATTTACTTGCTTTCATTGCTTTATCTTTTGCACCAAACGTGTATTTTAACATTGGTGGTGTAATCATTGTAGTTAAAATAACGACAATAACGATTGCTGTAAAGTAATCTTGTGCCAATAGACCTGAAGAAAGTCCTGTTCCTGCAATGATAAGTGCAACTTCACCACGAGAAACCATACCAGAACCGATAATTGCAGAAGACTTAGCATCAAATCCAGTCATGCGTGCACCAACACCACAACCAATTAGTTTCGTTAATACAGCGATTACTGTTAATGCTAAGATGAACCAAATTTGATTGCCAATACCGTCAAATGTAATATTCATACCGATACTAACGAAGAATACTGGAACGAACATAGCGTAAGCAATTGGTTCTACTTTCTTTTCTACTTCATGTTTGTAGTTTGTTTGAGAAATTGCAATACCAGCAGCGAAAGCACCGATAATACCAGCAATTCCTAATAGTTCGCCAAAATATGCGAATGAGAAACAGATGATAAGAGCTGCGCTCACGATAGACTCAGATACGCGCAGTGGTGATAACCAACGCATAATTGCTGGAACACCTTTCCATCCGATTAAAATAATAGAAGCGAAGAATACTACTTTCTTCAAGATAATCATTGTTAAGTTAACATCATCAGTGCCTAAGAAGCTCATTGCGAATGCTAATAAAATAACAACAAGAATGTCATCAAATACAGCGGCTCCAAGCATCGTCGTACTTTCACGTGTTTTCATTTTACCTAAATCACGAAGTGTTTGTACGGAAATACTAACACTTGTCGCACATAGAAGTAATCCTAAGAATACAGCGTTTCCTTGTTCCATTCCCATAACAAGGCCAGAAACGTAACCACCTATGAATGGAAGAATAATACCTCCGAGTGCAACTGCTAAAGAAGAATTACGATTGGCGTTTAATTCTTCTAAGTCTGTTTCAAGTCCAGCCATAAACATTAGAAGAATAACCCCGACATTACTTAATTGAGTTAGAAGCTCTGAATTTTCAATCCAACCTAATAAAGCTGGACCGATAACGATACCGACAATTAATTTACCTAGTACAGAAGGTTGACCTAATCTAACACTAAGATCACCAGCAAGCTTTGTACTTAATAAAATAAGTGCAATTTGAAAGAAAAATTCGAATTCCATCTGATCCTCTCCTCATCATTTTTAGTTTTATCATACGATTTCTCGGAATTTGCCTAATGAAAATATGTAAAACCCATTAAACAAAAGGGTCTGATTACAAGTTCTTTTGAACTCGTAATTTGAACCTGTAATTAATATATAAT
>NZ_WEII01000053.1:0-31815 GCF_009183805.1 Bacillus sp. B2-WWTP-C-10-Post-4
GTATTGAAGCTCAGTTTTATATAATTATAAAGCAATCATCAAAATAAAATCTCCACTAGAGTAAATTTATTGTTTTTTTGTGGAAATTATTATGCAGCTAAGAAAACTGTAGTTTATTGGATTAGAAATATATTAGAATTTACTTGAAGAAAGAGAGAGGGAATAAAATGAATATAGTGCACTTACGTCCTAAACAGCGGTCTAAGTATCGCATTATGCTAGGGAAGTGGTATTACTCTACAAAGAGGTACATTCAGTGGTTGGCAGACGGAAAAACATATGCAAAAAGGTTCCAACAAGAAAAGCTACCTTGTACAGCAATTCAGCACCGAACGATATTACTTCGTAAGCTCAAAGATGTAGATATGTGGTATCAACAGAATAAGGTTGTTAATTTGAAAATTGCTGTTAAAAAACTAAATGGTATCGTCATTAGACCGGGAGAAACATTTTCTTACTGGCGTTTAATAGGTAAGCCAACGAGGAAAAAAGGGTATGTAGAAGGTATGGTATTACATTACGGATCTTTTCAAACAGGTATTGGAGGAGGTCTTTGTCAGCTTTCGAATTTAATATATTGGATGACTTTACATACACCACTGACAGTAACAGAACGATATCGTCATAGCTTTGATGTCTTTCCTGACTCTAGGCGCACTCAACCGTTTGGGAGTGGGGCGACTTGTTCCTATAACTATTTGGATTTACAAATTAAAAATGAAACGGACCAACCGTATCAACTTCACCTTTATATGACAGATGAACATTTAGTTGGTGAATGGAGAACAGTCTATCCGCAACTTTATCAATATGAAGTGTATGAGAAAGAACACTCAATTCAACCTGCATACTGGGGCGGTTATATACGACATAATGTGATTCAACGTAAAGTATATAATCAACAGAAACAGTTAATAGAAGATCAATATGTAACAGAGAATCACGCTATAATGATGTACGAACCACTATTAGCTTGTAATAATGAGAATAGTGAGTAATATGGTAATCCATAGATTAAATAGTATAGAAAATATTTAATTCTTATTTTTATTAAAAAAGTATGAATCCCAGATTTACTGGATTTTGATTGTAACTAAAAACATATAAAAGTTCACTGTTATTTATAGGAGAGTCTGTTTGTTTTTATACCTTATGTATTTCACCCTGCATAAAAAAATATTTCTCAACATTTTATTTGTTGAAAAAGATTGAATATTCGTATTATAACGAATATTATGTTGTTATCGGCAAAAAACGATAATTTGCAGACACTGGGGAGGAAATACATTGAAAAAGAAAAAGAAATTAAAACCATTAGCGGTATTAACAACAGCAGCAGTACTAAGTAGTACGTTTGCTTTTGGAGGTCACGCAGCGTATGCTGAGACACCAACATCATCTCTACCAATAGATGAGCACTTAATACCGGAGGAGCGTTTGGCTGAAGCGCTAAAACAACGGGGGGTAATTGATCAATCTGCATCACAAGCTGAGACTTCAAAGGCTGTCGAAAAATATGTTGAGAAAAAGAAAGGGGAAAACCCTGGGAAAGAAATCTTAACAGGAGATAGTCTTACGCAAGAAGCCTCTGACTTTATGAAAAAAGTAAAAGATGCAAAAATGAGGGAAAATGAACAGGCGCAGCAGCCTGAAGTAGGCCCAGTAGCTGGACAAGGTGCAGCATTGAACCCTGGGAAATTAAATGGAAAAGTACCTACTACATCAGCGAAGCAAGAAGAATACAATGGAGCTGTTCGAAAAGATAAAGTACTTGTTTTACTTGTAGAATTTAGCGATTTTAAGCATAACAATATTGATCAAGAGCCAGGATACATGTATTCTAAGGACTTTAATCGTGAACATTATCAAAAAATGTTATTTGGTGATGAACCATTTACTTTATTTGATGGATCGAAAATTAACACATTTAAGCAATATTATGAAGAACAATCTGGTGGTAGCTATACAGTTGATGGGACTGTAACAGAATGGCTTACTGTTCCAGGAAAAGCATCAGATTATGGTGCTGATGCGGGTACTGGGCATGATAACAAGGGGCCTTTAGGACCAAAAGATTTTGTGAAAGAAGCATTAAAAGCAGCGGTAGCAAAAGGAATCAATTTAGCAGACTATGACCAATTTGATCAATACGATCAAGATGGTGATGGAAATAAAAATGAGCCAGATGGCATTATTGATCATTTAATGGTTGTACATGCTGGCGTTGGTCAAGAAGCTGGCGGCGGTAAATTGAAAGATGATGCGATTTGGTCACATCGTTCAAAACTAGGTTCAAAACCATATGCAATTGATGGCACGAAATCTTCTGTTTCGAACTGGGGCGGAAAGATGGCTGCATATGATTATACAATCGAGCCTGAAGACGGAGCAGTTGGTGTGTTTGCACATGAGTATGGCCATGATTTAGGCTTACCAGATGAATATGATACAAAGTACTCAGGACAAGGTGAACCTGTTGAGTCATGGTCTATTATGAGTGGTGGTAGCTGGGCTGGAAAAATTGCAGGAACAGAGCCAACGAGTTTCTCGCCACAAAATAAAGAGTTTTTCCAAAAGAATATGAAGGGGAACTGGGCGAATATTCTTGAAGTAGATTATGACAAACTTAGCAAAGGAATCGGTGTTGCAACATATGTAGATCAAAGTACTACAAAATCTAAACGACCTGGAATTGTTCGTGTTAACTTGCCGGACAAAGATATAAAAAATATCGAATCAGCGTTTGGTAAGAAGTTCTATTACAGTACAAAAGGAAATGACATTCATACAACACTTGAGACACCAGTATTTGACTTAACAAATGCAAAGGATGCTAAGTTCGATTATAAGGCATTTTACGAACTTGAAGCGAAGTATGATTTCCTTGACGTATATGCGATTGCAGAAGATGGAACGAAGACACGCATTGATAGAATGGGCGAAAAAGATATAAAAGGCGGCGCGGATACAACTGATGGTAAGTGGGTTGATAAATCATACGATTTAAGCCAATTCAAAGGAAAAAAAGTAAAACTGCAATTTGAGTACTTAACAGATATTGCAGTAGCTTATAAAGGATTTGCGTTAGATAATGCAGCCTTAACTGTAGATGGAAAAGTTGTTTTCTCTGATGATGCAGAAGGTCAGCCTGCAATGACGTTAAAAGGCTTTACTGTGTCTAACGGATTTGAACAGAAAAAACATAATTACTATGTAGAGTGGAGAAATTACGCTGGTTCTGACACTGCGTTACAATATGCACGTGGCCCAGTATTTAATACAGGAATGGTTGTATGGTATGCGGATCAAAGCTTTACAGATAACTGGGTAGGCGTTCATCCAGGTGAAGGGTTCTTAGGAGTAGTAGATTCTCATCCAGAGGCAATTGTAGGGACATTAAACGGACAACCTACTGTGAAGAGCAGTACGCGTTATCAAATTGCCGATGCGGCATTCTCATTTGATCAAACGCCAGCATGGAAAGTAAATTCACCAACACGCGGTATCTTTGATTATAAAGGATTACCAGGAGTGGCAAAATTTGATGATTCTAAGCAATACATCAACAGCGTTATTCCTGATGCAGGACGTAAGTTACCGAAGCTAGGACTGAAGTTTGAAGTGGTAGGCCAAGCTGAAGACAAGTCTGCAGGTGCAGTTTGGCTTCATCGATAAAATAAGTTAAAAAGAAGAGAAGCTGCGATAAGTCGGTGAAACTGACTGATTGCAGCTTTTTTCTTCTTGTGAAAAAACTCGCTGTTTTTTATGTACTTATTGGAAAAATATGAAGTTTCTTTGATACATAAAATGCTCCGTCTGTCCAATTATAGAAGCTATTTTGGACGTAAGAAATTTGTAAGTAATGAGTAAGAAAAAAGAGATTTTCATAGTATAAAATATTTATTATAGCTACTTTTAACACCTGATACTAATAGTGTGCTATAATATGAATTAGCAACAAAAAGGAAAGGAATTAGAACAATGACCTTAGAAAATACTAAAAATTTAAAAAAACAAGTTGCTCCTTTTGAAAAATCAACGATTAAAAAAAGTGTTTGGCAACTGATCAACACAATCGTGCCATTTATTATTTTATGGTACCTTGCTTATAAAAGTTTGTCAGTTTCTTATTGGTTAACATTAGTTCCAGCACTGTTAGCCGCTGGATTTATGACAAGGATTTTCATTATTTTTCATGATTGTACCCATTATTCATTCTTTAAAAGTCGACGTGCAAATAGAATAGTTGGAACGTGTATGGGCGTTTTAACATTATTCCCATTTGATCAGTGGGGGCATGAGCATTCTATTCACCACGCTACGAGTGGTAATTTGGATAAGAGGGGTACAGGGGATATTTGGACGCTTACAGTAGATGAATATGTAGCAGCACCATTTAGACTCCGTTTAGCATATCGTTTATATCGCAATCCATTCGTTATGTTTGGGTTAGGCCCGATTTATGTTTTCTTGCTTAAAAATAGATTTAACCGAAAAGGTGCTAGAAAAAAAGAACGTATGAACACTTATTTAACGAATATTTTAATCGTTGCTATTGTAGGAATGCTTTGCTGGGCAATTGGATGGCAATCGTTTCTTTTAGTACATGGTTCTATATTTTTAATAGCAGGTTCAATAGGGATTTGGCTGTTTTACGTACAGCACACATTCGAGGATTCTTATTTTGAAGAAGATAAAGAATGGGAATATGTGAAAGCGGCAGTGGAGGGAAGTTCTTTTTATAAACTTCCAAAAATTTTGCAATTTCTAACGGGTAATATTGGATTTCATCATGTTCACCATTTAAGTCCAAGAGTACCTAACTATAAACTAGAAGAGGCACACAACAATACCCTTCCTTTAAAAAATGTACCAACAATTACGCTTGCTACAAGCTTGCGTTCACTCCGTTTCCGTCTTTGGGATGAGAAAAGTAACAATTTTGTTAGCTTTAAAGATGTCAAAAATATAATTAAAAATAATGTTTCTGTTCGGGTGAAATCTGAACTATAATTGCATCGTATATAAAATTCCCCTTAATCATTTTCGATTTAAGGGGAGTTTTTGTTTAAAGATTAGATGCCAGATTAGAAGAAAAATTAAATGTTTCAAATTGTAATGGAAGCAGATTAGGAATTGCTAGTACGTAAGTACAAATACAAGATGACAATAAATGCATTATGTTAACAATTGGAGTTATCATGAATGTTCCATTACGATAACTGTTCATAAATCCGACGAAAATTAATAGCAAAAGGGGGATCGTACAACAGTATATCTAAAAAATTAGAAAAGACTTGAACGGAAATTTCATTCATTTTTCTTGGTGTTCCGCATTCCATACACTTAAATAGGATGCATATTCTAATTCATCTGGATTGTCATGTAACATAGAAATGAATTCTAATTTATTTCTATCACAATCTAGAAAGTATACACTTGCAGTGGGCATCCACCTTTGGACAATTGGCTCTTGATTTCCTTTTCCTTGACTTCCTATCACTTCTATTCCACGCTCCTCTAACCACGCTTTAGAAGTCATTAAAAACTCTAAATTTACACCAAAAGCAAAATGTCTCAGCTCAAAGTCTTCGATATTATTTACTTCCCATAGTCCAAGCATTTGTTTTTTATTTTCTCCGACCCAAAAGAAAGCCACTCTTCTTTTGGAGAGTTTTCTTGCTAACGTTAATCCTAGCTTGTTTTGATAGAAATTTATCGCTTTTTCTAAATTTCTTACATGTAAATGAGTTTCGTATATGTTCTGTATCATTATGATCATTCCTTTCTTTCTTGATAACTACCAGTTGAGTAATGAATGTAATTCTAATAATGTACAGCTATATCTGATATACCTATTTATTATTATATCGAAATTGAAATACGATAAATCCAACTGAGGTAGCAAGTTCAAATGAAAATTTTACTACTTTTGTAGGAGAAGAGAAAAATCCATTAAATTCAGGTGAACTCATATTTAAATAATAAAAAAAGACAACACATGAAGTGAAACGCCACGTGTTGTCTTTTTTGTATCGTACAATATTACGAAGTTTCGCTAATTTTAGTTTCACTTTGAGTGTTAGTTGCAATTCTTTTCTTAACTTTAAAGTGATAGTAAGTATAGCAAAAGATGATAAATGGTACAGTACAATAAATGCCTAGTCTTTGATCTGGGATAAAGATAAGACTTACTAATATAATGCCATACAATCCAAAACCAAGAATTGGTACAAGGGGATAGAGTGGAGTTCTGAACTTCAAATCGTCTAATTTTCCACCTTCAGCTAAATAGTGTTTGCGGAAAAAGAATTGAGAAACACAAATTGACATCCAAACAATAATTGTTATGACTCCAGAAATGGAAATTAACCATAAGTAAACCGTTTCAGCAGCTACGACGCTTGTTAAAAGAGAAAAAGCAGAAATAGCTATTGTCATGATTAAAGCGTTGAGAGGAATCCCACGTGATGATAATTTCTTTAAAAATGCTGGAGCCATTTCGTTTTTTGATAAAGACCAAAGCATGCGAGTAGCAGCGTATAGTCCTGAGTTTGCAACAGAAAGAACAGCAGTAAGAATAACAAAGTTCATAATATCAGCTGCATATGGAATACCGATATTATCAAAAACAGCAACGAATGGGCTCTTTGTGAGTCCTGCTTCTTCCCAAGGAATTAAAGCAACAAGAACAAAGATTGCTAAGACGAAGAAAAACATTGTGCGCCATATAATATTTCTAATAGAACGAGGTAAAGTTTTTGCTGGATCTTCGCTTTCACCTGCTGCGATTCCGACAAGCTCTGTACCTTGGAAGGAATAATTGACTGTAACCATTGTTAATAGAATAGCTGCAAGTCCATTCGGAAATAAACCACCATGATTTACGAAATTTGAAAGAAGTGGAGCTGGTTCGTCGCCTTTTAAATCAATAAAGCCGAACATAGCGGCGCCACCAAGAATTATAAAAGCTATAATGGCAGATACTTTTATACTTGAAAACCAAAATTCTGTTTCTGCATAACTACGAGCAGATAATGCGTTAATAGTAAAGATTGTAACGCCAAATATTAAACACCAAACCCAAACAGGAATATCAGGAAACCAGCGCTGCATTGTAATACCAGCAGTTGTAAATTCAAGACCGGTCGTATTCGCCCAGCTTAACCAATACAACCATCCGATTGTAAAGCCAGTTGCAGGATTGATGAATTTAGTGGCATATTCCTGGAAAGAACCCGAAACAGGCATGGCTACAGCGAGTTCACCAAGACATAGCATAACGAAATACATTAATAATCCACCGGCCATAAAGGCAAGTACGGATCCACCAGGTCCAGCTTGACTTATTATAAAGCCAGATCCGTTAAATAACCCCGTTCCAATCACACCACCGAGTGCAATCATGAATAAATGTCTACTTTTCATCGTACGTTTTAATTCATTGTTTGTATTGTTTACTTGCGCCATTGTTTTCCTCACTTTCGTAGTTGATAGAATAAAGTTTGATGTTTTTCCGTATTATGGAATGTATTCCGTGATGTGAAATCTTGTTATAATTTTCAGATAATTAAAAAGAAAAGTCAATATTTTTTTGTTTGCGTTTTCAATTCATTGTTAGTGATATGTTTTTATTGTTAGAAAATTAAATAAATAGATTGATTTCATTTCGAATGTTTGCTAAATTGATAGTTAATTAAGCGTACTAACATATTACGAGTAAAGTTGAGGCGAGTTATGGTACAGTCCATTGATCGAGCGATAAGTATTATTAAATTATTGAATTCTACAAATGAAAAAGAGTATTGGGCTATTTCTGATATAGCTGATGGAACACATCTCCCGGTTAGTACAGTACATAGATTACTTAACTCTCTAATGGAGCATGGGTTAGTTACACAAATTACAGAGACAAAACAGTACAAAATTGGACCAATGTGGATGGAAATAGGGTTACGTCAATTGGAGAAGGTAGACTATAGATCTGTTGCAAGAGAAGTGATGAAACGTTTGGCTGCTGAAGTGGAAGAAAGTGTCTATTTGAATATTCCAAACGGAACGCATTCTATTATCATTGAAAGAATTGATAGTCCTTTAAAAATTCGGGTTATCGATAATCTAGGAGAACAAATTCCACTTTCAATTGGTGCTGCAAATAAAACGATGCTTGCCAATATGAAAACGAATGAAATGGAACATATTGTAGAGTATTTACTTCCTTCATTACCAGAACAAAAGCAAATTCTTCTTAATCAAATAAAGCAAATAAAAAATGAAGGATATGCTGTCAGTTATGGTGAAAAAACAGAAGGGACAGCTTCAGTAGCTGCACCTATTATCGGATTTAATCATAAAGTAGTAGGAGCATTAAGTGTTGGGTTAATTAGTCATCGTATTAATGATGATCGACTATCTTTTCTTATTAGCAAGGTAAAACAAGCAGCTCATGAAATATCAATAAAAATCGGCAGTACATCAGAACTATAATTTTGATAGCTGTCGTCATTTTTTATTCATATACTGGAATTAGTTTTCATAATGCGGAAAAATAGGGGGATTTATATGTCAAAGTGGCAATCAAAAGAACAATTGATTCAATTATTAAGCAGTCTTGTTGAAATTCCTAGTATTACCGGTTCAGAAGCTGAAGTAATATTGCCAGACTTTGTTGTGGAACAATTATCTGAATTACAGTATTTCAAAGAAAACCCGCATCATTTACAAAAAAATCCGACAGGGGACGGACGATATTTTGTTACAGCACTAGTAAAGAAAAAAGATAGTACAAAAAATACTGTAATTCTAGTAAGTCACTTTGATGTTGTAGATGTACAAGATTACGGAGTGTGGAAAGAAGATGCATTTAATCCTAAAAAGTTAACATCTATGTTTTATTCTCATAAAGATGAACTTCCAGACCATGTGCGTGAAGATATAGAACATGGGGAATGGCTGTTTGGTAGAGGAACAATGGATATGAAATGCGGTCTAGCATTACAAATGGCAATGATTGAACAAGCATGTGAAGAAAGATTCGATGGGAATGTTCTTTTATTGGCTGTACCAGATGAAGAAGTGAATTCTGTAGGGATGAGGGCCGCTGTTCCGAGACTGTTAGATTTAGCTAGAGAGCATAACTTAGATTATAAAACGGTCTTAAACTCAGAGCCTATGTTTTCAAGACATCCTGGTGACCAAAATAAGTATATTTACACTGGCTCTATTGGTAAAGTGTTACCTGGTTTTCTTTGCTATGGAAAAGAGACACATGTAGGTGAACCTTTTGCAGGCTTAAATGGGAGTTATATGGCTTCATTAATAACAGCAGAATTAGAGTTAAACACAGACCTTTGTGATATTGTAGAAGGGGAAGCGAGTCCTCCGCCAACTAACTTACTTCAAAGGGACTTGAAGGAGGATTATTCTGTACAAATTCCGCATCGTGCAGTTACATTATTTAATTTGTTTTTATTAGAAAAATCAATGACAGATGTAGTTTCATTGTTACGTCAAAAAGTAACGAAAGTAGCAGAGAAAATAGAAGAGTCGTATGAAAAACATGCATATCGTTTTTCTAAATATAATCCATTTATACCACCTAATCTCAAAGTAAATGTATTAACTTATGAAGAGCTTATCACAGATGCAATTGAGCAAAATGGACGAGAAAAAATAGATCGTATTCAATCTAATATTATAAAAAATAGAGGAGATAAAGATGATCGTGCGGTAACGATTGATTTAGTAGATAAATTAGCGATTTTATGTAAAGAAAAGGCACCGATGATTGTACTTTTCTTCGCTCCGCCGTACTATCCAGCTGTGAGTTCACGCAACAATCCTTTAATAAAAGAGGTAGTTGTAGAAATGGAAAAGTATGCACATTACAATCATAAAATTACATTTGAAAACCAAAATTATTTTGGGGGGATTTCAGATTTAAGCTATGTAGGCTTGCAGTATCCACTAGATTCAATGAGTTCGCTTGTAGACAATATGCCATTATGGGATAAAGGTTATTCAATTCCGCTTCAGGAATTAGAAGAGTTTGATGTTCCAGTATTAAATATGGGGCCGGTAGGAAAAGATGCACATCAATGGACAGAACGTCTAGATGTAAACTACGCATTTGAAACACTATTAGATATGTTACCGAAATGCATTGAAAAATTATTAGTTTCTAATAAAATTACACAATCATAGTAGGGAATAGGTAAGGGATAAAACAGAACCTTTAAAGAAAATTCGAATGAAATTATTTTAATATAATTAAAAAGTGGAACGGCCAAGCTCAATTTTATATGAGTTTGGCCGTTTATCATGTAGTGAATTTTTAATTGAAATTATGTGAATTCATAGCTAACGTAATCTCTTTTATAGTTTTATTTTTTAGTTTGACCAGATAGTTCAACAGACTTTTGCGTACAACGCTGCATAGCTGAAATAATCGCTGTTCGTAATCCTTTTTCCTCTAATGTTGCAACAGCTTCTATTGTCGTTCCGCCAGGAGAACAAACCATATCTTTCAATTCACCTGGATGTATTCCTGTTTCTAGTACCATTTTTGCAGAGCCTAACACAGCTTGAGCAGCGAATTTATATGCTTGATTTCTTGGCATACCATCTAGTACAGCAGCATCTGCCATCGCTTCTATAATCATATATACATAAGCTGGTGAAGAACCACTTACAGATGTTACAACATCCATTAATTTTTCACTTACGATCTCTGTTTGACCAAAACTATTGAAAATGTTTAGTACATCTTCTAAATCTTTTTCTGTCACCATTTCATTAGGGCATAATGCAGACATTCCTTCTCCAACAAGAGCAGGAGTATTAGGCATTACTCTTACAACCTTTACTTTTTTATTAAATGCATTTTCAGTACTTTCAATACTTTTCCCAGCAGCGATCGTAACGATGATAGCATCGTTTTTGATTACTTCTTTTATTTCATTAATTATTGATGAATATAGGTCTGGTTTGATTGATAAAATTAAAATATCAGCATTTTTAGCTACTTTATTGTTGTCGGTAGTTGTAGTTAGCCCATATTTTTCACTAGCATTTTTTAAATTAGCAGTGTTTAAATCTGAACAAATAATTTGATTTGAAGACACTATATTTTTGTTTATCATTCCGCCAATCATAGCCATTCCCATATTTCCGCAACCGATGAATCCAATTTGTTTATCCATAATAACTCAATCTTGCTCCTTTTATAATCAATTATATCGGTTTGATATTATTTTCTTAGAATAAGAATAACATCCCTGTGCAATATAAAGAAACATTCTAAGAGAATATATTCCTTTTTGCAACACTAAAAGAAAAAAATTAATTATATTCGACATTATGTAAATATATACACTATAATGTAAGGTTTTATGTTTATGAATATGAGTTAAACTTATATCATTTTGTATTTTTATTCAGTAGGGCTATAATTTCATACAAATAACTTGTGGCTCTATTTATTTTTAAAAATACCTCTTGACACCGAATCGAACTATATCGCATAATATAAAAAAATTAGATTGAAAATCGTTGAAGGGAATTAGTACATATGTCTTCTTGCGAAAGAGAGTGGAATTCACCGGCTGAAAGATTCCTCGTATAGAATATATCGAACCTATCCCTGAGTCTTAAATGAAAGTTTAGGCGTTCGCCTGCGTTATAGGCACCAAGTGGATATCTATGTATATCAATTAAGGTGGTACCGCGGAACAATGACCGTTTCGTCCTTTTTATTTTATTAAGGGCGAAGCGGTCATTTTTATTTTGCTCTTAAATACTTCAGTGCAGCATTGATGAGAATAGATATAGTTACAAAGTGAATGAAGTGTAATTTATAAAAAAACTTTGATTTTAGACTTGGGGGATAAAAAAGTGAAAAAACAACGAATTGTTGTAAAGATTGGGAGTAGTTCCTTGGCAGATAGTCATGGAGGCATCTCTACAGAACAGCTTTCAGATCACGTTGCCGCATTGGCTCGGTTGAAAGAAGATGGGCACGAGGTTGTGTTAATTACATCTGGAGCCGTCGCTGCAGGTTTTTCAGCGCTAGGATATCCTAGCAGACCTGTAACGATTAAAGGGAAACAGGCTGCAGCAGCTGTCGGACAAAGTTTGTTAATGCAGGCGTACACGGAGGAATTCCGTAAATATGGCATCGTTACTGCGCAACTTTTGCTGACGAGAAGTGATTTTTCTAGAAAAGAACAATATAGTAATGCTTACGCTACGTTAGGAGAATTATTAAACCGTTCCGCTCTTCCAATTATTAATGAAAATGATTCCATCTCTTTAGAGGAGCTAACGTTCGGTGATAATGATATGCTGTCAGCTTTAGTAAGCGGGCTTGTTTCGGCGGATATGCTTATGATCTTTACGGATGTGAACGGGTTATATGACAAAAATCCTCAGAAAAATGCGGATGCAAAAAAATATTATTTTCTTCCTGAAGTTACGGAAGAAATTTCTTCTCTTGCAGGAGATGCAGGCTCAAAACTTGGGACTGGCGGTATGAAATCAAAAATCGATGCTGCAAAGACAGCACTCTCTCTTGGTGTGAGTGTATTTATCGGAACAGGACGTGGACAGGAAAAGTTTGTAGATGTTTTGAAGGGTAAGGGTGATGGAACGTATGTTGGTAATGCTCCTCAAAAAGAAATGAAGATGAACAAGCAATGGATTGCCTTGCATTCGCTTGTTAGCGGACAAATTGAAGTAGATGCTGGGGCAGCTACTGCCATCATTCAGCATGGGAAGAGTTTACTTCCAGCTGGTGTTACGAATGTATCAGGATTTTTCCAAGTGGGTGAAGTTGTAGAGGTTGTAACGCAACAAGGGCGCGTAATAGGAAAAGGACAATGCACATATAGTGCAGAGGAACTAAGAGATGTAAAAGGTATGCAAAGCCAAGATATTCAAGTAAGAGGCGAGAGACATAGTTATGAAGTCATCCATAGGGATCATTGGGTTTCACTTTAAAAAGGAGGAAATAAAAATGAATGAAGTGTTGGCAAAGGGGATAAAAGCAAAAGAGGTTGCTAGAGAACTTGTGCTTAAAACTACAGATCAAAAAAATGAAGCACTTGCTGCAATTGCTAATCAGCTGATAGTAGAAACAGCTTATATTTTAGAAGAAAACAAACGGGATATTGAAGAAGGTAAGGAGAAAGGATTTTCTCATTCAATCCTTGATCGCCTTTTGCTGAATGAACAGCGAATTGTTGATATGACAGAGGGTATTAAGCAGTTAATTGAATTACGTGATCCTGTAGGAGAATGTGTAAGTGCATGGGAACGACCAAATGGACTATCTATTCAGGAGATGCGCGTACCACTTGGTGTTGTCGGAATGATTTATGAGGCAAGACCGAATGTAACTGTTGATGCTGCTACAATTTGTTTAAAAACAGGAAACGCAGTAATACTACGTGGTAGTTCTTCTGCTATTCATTCTAACAAAGCCATCGTTAGCGTTATTCACCGGGCGCTTAAGCAGACTAGCTTGCCTTCAGAAAGTGTACAGCTCATAGAAGATACAACGAGAGATAGTGCAAAACAGTTGTTTACATTGAACGAGTACTTGGATGTTCTTATACCAAGAGGCGGTAAACAATTAATTGATACAGTAGTGAGAGAAGCGTCTGTTCCAGTACTTGAAACAGGTGCGGGAAATTGTCATATATTCATTGATGAAACAGCAGATAAACAAATGGCGTTTAATATTATTATAAACGCAAAAACACAGCGTCCATCTGTATGTAATGCAATTGAGACAATTGTACTTCATGAGAATTGGGCAGAGCAATATGGTAGCGAGTTGTTTTCTTCATTGAAGGAAAGAGGAGTGGAGCTACGTGGTGATAATAAAGCAGTGGCGATTGATCCTTCTATCTTACTTGCGACAGAAGAAGACTGGGAAACTGAGTTTTTATCTCTCACACTAGCAGTGAAAGTGGTTTCCACTGTTGAAGAAGCGATTCATCATATAAATACGTATGGATCTATGCATTCTGAAGCGATTATTACTGAAAACGAGGAAAACGTCAGCAAGTTTTTTACTTCTGTAGATGCCGCGGCACTTTATCATAATGCATCGACTCGTTTTACAGATGGATCCGAATTTGGATTCGGAGCGGAAATTGGTATCAGTACACAAAAGTTACACGTAAGAGGACCAATGGGGCTTCCAGCATTAACTTCTACAAAATATGTGATTCGTGGAAATGGGCAAATTCGAAAATAATAATAAAAGACACTCAATTGGCTTGGGTGTCTTTTATTATAAAAATTATTTACCATACAAATAGCCCAACGAGCATAGCACTTAATAAAGAAACAGCCATCCCGCTAACAAGAAGCTTCCAAACATTTTTACCGATGACTGATGATTTTTCTCCGCCAAATAATGAATTGTAAGTTCCGTAAATCATACCTACTGTACTAAAGTTAGCAAAAGAAGCTAGAAATGTCGTTGCAACCGCAACCGTATGCGGTTGTAGCGACTTTAAGTTTGATTTTAAATCCATCATTGCAACAAATTCATTCGTCGTTATTTTGATCCCCATTAATTCAGCTACATACATAGCATCACTGCCTGATAAACCGAGTAAAAATGCAAAAGGACTAAAGATAATGGAGAAGATTTTTTGAATTGTTAACCCTGTTACAAAAAATCCTAAAATCCCATTTAAACATGCTGTTAAAGCTACATAACCAATTACCATAGCTAAAATAACGATAACCATATTCATCCCAACTAACATACTGTTTGAAATAGTAGAAAAGAAATCCTTTTTTTCATGTTTTGAAGGTGTGTAAACAACGTCTTCTTCTTTCGAAACTTCCACAGGATTTAATACATTGGCTAAAATTAATGCGTTAATACAGTTTAATGGGATTGCGCTGAAAATATATGTTGCTGGCACCATTGATAAATAAGCGCCAAGAATGGATCCGCTAACGCTACTCATACTCATAATTCCAAAAGTTAATAATCGATTTTCTTTTAACACAGATAATTGATCACGAACAACCGCAAGTGCTTCGGTGTTTCCTAAAAACATCATTTGAATCGAAAAGAAACTTTCTAACTTTGGTAAACGAGAAATCTTTGAAATAACTGCACCTACTTTATCAATAATCCAAGTTAAGATTCCGAAATAAGATAGAATATCGAAAAAAGTAATAACAAAAATGATAGGAAGTAACGCACTAAAGAAGAAATCAATGTGCTGGCTTTCCATAGCTGAAGGAAATGCAAATCGAATACCTTCATTCGCACATGCTAGTAGCCAACTGAAAAATGACGCAATTTTATTAATGATAATACTGCCGAGCTTTGTGCCTAACATAAACCATGTAATAAAAAGCTCCAATAGGATGAGAATTACAATTGGTCTCCATTTTATATGTTTTTTATTAGGCGAACATAAGAAAACGATTAATATGACAACGAAAATCCCTAACATATTCAATATGAAATACATGTCAACAACTCCTTGAGGCTTATTATTTGTATATAAAAAAGCCTCTATTCTTCCAAATTTGGATTATGATCAGAAGTTATGAAGAGGGTAAATGATGTTTGGGATTCCTGTATTTTAATTTGCTTTATTTTGAGCAATCGCAGTATTTACAAAACAAGTAGCTATTTTCAATTATTTGGTTGCATGTTAAACGTCAGCAAATGTAAACATCGCTTATAAATAAGAACGGTGAGTTGGCCATGAACCTTGGAGTTTTCGAAGTTGTATAATTTGTCCTGTATGATAAGCATCGTGCAAAAGGATATTCAAATATTGTTGCCAAATTGGTAGAGAAGGCTTTGGCTGATCTAGTTCTGCTTCTTGAAAGGATGTTAATGAAGCTTGTAAGGCATCATGTACTTGAAGCGTTCGGTTCACTGTTTGCTGCCAAGCGGCATCATCATTAGGTCCACCTTGGATAAACGTCTCATCATTATTTTGTGGAGCCACAAATGTGTCGTCTTCATGTAAGCGGGAATGTAGGCGTTCTTTAAAGATTAATAAATGGTTCACATTTTCCCAAATCGTATTACTGGCAGCACCTTCTGGTTTCCAACATGCTTGTTCAGCAGTAAGATTTTTTAACGCTTCAGATATCGGTGGGTACCATTCTTCCTCGTAAAAAACTTGTTGGACTCCATTTTGCAACATTTCTTTTCTTTCCATTCTTATAGCCTCCTGTTCATTTTTCTTAATAAAATCAATTCGCTTTTCTCTTCAATAAACCTTCTCTATAGTTGAACAAGAGAGTGAAATACAACGTATAATTGAGCCATTAAAAAATCTCATTTTTAATATGATATTTAATAATCAAGGCTTTCATTGAGTCAGAATGAAAAGAGTATGAACCTTTTTCTGTTTGCTCATTGATCAAAGTTTTTTTAAAATTGCAAAACGGTTCTAAAAATATAGAAGGTAAAATTCGATAAAAATAGAATATGTTATATAGCAAACAAGGAGTGGATAAAAATGGAGGTCTATCACATAACGAGCAGAAAAAGGGAAACATACAACGTTCAGGTGAAATATTCGATACTTTTCGAATGTGCACTTGGCATTGCTGCTATTACTCATAAAAGGTTAATTGATACACTTGAAAAGACTCAAAGTGAATGGGAAGAAATTAAGGAAGCATTAACAGAAGAAATGAGAGAACACTTACAGTTTGTAGAAGAACATAATACGTGGAAAGCATTACTCCAGTTATTGTATGAAGAGGATTTTCAAGATTTATCGCAGTTTAATTTTAAAATTGATTCACTTTCAGAAGAAGATTTGAAATTTATATGTTTACCGTTTTTAGGAGAGAAGTATGAAGAGAAAAGACGTTTAGCTGCAACGGGAGTTGTATGTGCAATACATGAACTAAAGGAACTAACAGATAATCATCAGTTTTTTTCTACTTATATTAGCTTTATATGTAATGTAGATGTACAAGTGCTGAAATCGCATTTAATCGCTGTTATGACAGGTTGGTATGAGAGTGTTATTAAAAGAGAGGAAGAACAAATATTTTCTATATTAAAACGAGATTATGAAGCGAAAAATGAAATGAATAAAAAGATGAAGCCGGAAGAGTTTGTCGAGTGGGCGACTGGCGGAGTGAACTATATGCCAGAGCCAAGTGTTCATCACGTACTTCTTATTCCGCAAATGACGTACAGACCGTGGAATATTGAAGCGGATATTGATGATACGAAAGTATTTCATTATCCAGTTGCGAATGAAAGCATTCATCCTGAAGATCCGTATGAACCGAATTATTTTTTAGTTCAAAAACATAAGGCTCTTGGAGATGAAGCGAGATTGCGAATTGTAAAAATGTTGTTTGAAAAAGAACGTACATTACAGGAAATAACGGAAAGATTACAGCTTGGTAAATCGACTGTACACCATCATTTGAAATTGTTACGTGCAGCGAAGTTAGTTGATATACATGACGGAAAATATGTATTAAGAAAGAAAGCAGTACAGTCTTTAGCGAAAGAATTAGATATGTTTTTGAATAGATAATTAACAACGGGAATGTACATAAAGGGAGGAATATAAAAGAAAAGTTGGTGTGTGAAATTGAAAAATATATTGAAAAATCGTTCTTTCTTTTTCATGTGGATTGGTAGTGCAATCTCAGAATTAGGAGGGGCTTTCGGAACGTTATGTAATTCAATTCTAGTATATGAGTTAACAGGATCGGAAATGGCTTTAAGTAGTATGTGGCTATTATATTTCATCCCATCACTCATACTGCAATTAATAAGTGGCCCATTTATTGATAAATGGAGCCGGAAGTGGATTATGATTTTTTCACAATGGATACGGGCGTCCGTATTCTTATTACCTTTGGTGATGCTAGTTACAGGTAGTATAGAAGTTTGGCACATTTATGTTGTTCAAATTGTAGTGGGACTTATTACACCTCTTTATACACCTGCGAGTCAGGCAATTACACCGAGCATTGTAAGTCAAGGACAACTTCAAGACGCAAATGCGTATATTGATGGAATGACTCGTCTCATGATGTTTCTTGCGCCAGTATTAGGTGGAGTAGTAATTCATTTCATTGGAACAGAAATTACATTATCTTTCGTATGTATTTGTCTATTTGTTAGTGGTGCTTTCTTACTTTATATAAAAGAAAAGAGAACTACAACAGATATACGAAAAACGTGGCTAGAACAATTTCTTCAAGGTTTTACATATTTTTTTACAAAACCAATCATCGTTTGGCTCGGTATATTTCTTACTTTCGTGCAGTTTGGAGTAGGGGTAACGATGGTCACAAATCTTCCTTATATAAAAGACGAGCTGTTAGCGGGATATGCAGAGTACGGCTATTTTATGGCAGGTTTTCCACTTGGCTACGTAATTGGATCAGTAGTAGTCGGAAAAGTAACATATAAAAGCCGGCGTATACTTATGCTTGGAGGATTGTTTATAGGGGGGCTCACATACATTTCATTAGGGTTCAATCATAGTATTATCATTGCAATACTAATTGAAGTAATAGCAGGGATTTGTATTGCATTTTTCAATGTTCATAACACAACAATATGCCAACAAATCGTCCCAAATAATATGATAGGACAAGTATTTTCAGTGCGTTTATTTTTCATACGATCCGCTATGCCATTAGGTGTGTTAGTAGGGGGAATATTGAGTGAAATGTGGGGAGTAAGAGCGCTATATGTAATTATCGGTGCAGTTATATGTGTTACATCTTTAATAGGGATGTTACTTCCATATTTCAAATTTTTAGATGAGGCGATAGAAAAGAAATCAGCATAATTCAAAAAATTAAAACTTTACAATTGAAAATAATTATCATAATCAATTATAATAGAAGAATACTAGTATTCGTATAACAAAGAGGGAGTGGAATATATGTTTATCGAAACGAAAACATTTACAGTAAAAGAAGGTACATCAAATATAGTTGTAGAACGTTTCACTGGAGAAGGTATTATTGAAAAATTTGAAGGCTTCATCGATTTAAGTGTTCTCGTGAAAAAAGTAAGACGCGGCGACGAAGAAGTTGTCGTAATGATTCGCTGGGAATCGGAAGAAGCATGGAAAAACTGGGAAACAAGTGAAGAACACTTAGCTGGACATAGAGCGGGCCGTGGTAAACCAAAACCAGATCATATTATTAATGTGGATCATGCGGTTTATTATGTGAAATCATCGAAATCGGCTTATCAACAGTTGTAATATACAAGCAGAGGATACATGTTGTAGAAGCAAACATGTATCCTCTTTTTTATTACTGGGGGGATGGGAATGATAGGAAATCTTTCATTCATTTAAAAAACGTTCTAGGCTATAGAAAAAAATATTAGACTTATAAAGCATAGTCTTAGACGGAACGCTTGAATATTTTCCCTTACATATTTAAGTGTTATGAAAAAAATGAATCCATATACCCTCAGTTTAAAAGTAGATGAGTACATGAAGCTGAATCATTTAAATTTATGTGTTGATGATTTATCGGAAGCGAGACATTTCTTTGAAACATTTTTTGATTTTCAATTTTTGGAGCAAAAAGGGAAAGCACTTGTAGTCATGAGTGATGAGAGTGGTTTTATACTTGTACTAAGTGATCCAAAAGCATTTAAAGGGAATAAGGAAGTTACGTATCCGGAAGCTTTTCATATTGGTTTTTTAGTGGATACATCAAGTGAAGTGGATCAAGCATATAATCGTTTAGTAGCCGGCGGCATTGAAATAGACAAGGAACCTTATTCGATGAGAGGTAGTAGTTATGGTTTTTATTTTACAGTATTTAATGGCTTATTAATTGAAGTGTCTTGTCTTGATTATAGAGAAGATAAGAAAGTTTCAAAGCTTAATAGTAATCATCAAGAGTAATCATTTGAAGGTGTATAAAATTTAAATATGTATCATATTAGAAGACGGATTAAGAAAGTTTCACTGTAAAGTAAAAAAGACAGACTAATAAATAGTCTGTCTTTTTTACTTTAATTCTTCACATCATCATAAAGTTCAAGTGCCTCTTTCACATTCAATCCATTTTTCACAATACCATGTATCGCTTGAATCATCGCAGCTGGATGTTCAGATTGCCATATGTTTCGGCCCATATCTACTCCAATTGCACCTTCTTGCAGTGCATTGTACGTAATGTTTAATGCGTCTTCAATGGAGTCAAGTTTTGGTCCACCAGCGATTACGACTGGGGCAGGGCAAGTACTTGTAATTTTTTCGAATCCTTCGCAGTAATACGTTTTAATAATGTCAGCTCCCATTTCAACGCATACGCGGGAAGCGAGTGCTAGAAAACGTGCTTCACGTTTTTGTAATTCTTTCGCAACGGCAGTAATACCGAGAACTGGCAAGCCGTAATCGTGAGCTTCTGAAACTACATTTGCGAGATTTGATACGGTTTGTGTTTCATAGTCTGATCCGACGAAAACAGAAACACCGACGCCAATTGCGTTTTGTTTTACTGCTTCTTTTACAGGTGTAACAATTGTTTCATTCGCTAAATCTTTACCGACAACAGTAGCTCCGCCAGATACACGCATAACCATCGGTGTGCTGCAGTTTTCAGGAATACAGGAGCTAAGTACACCACGCGTTAAAAAGAGAGAATCCGTGTAAGGAAGTAAGTTTTTAACAGTTTCAAGTGGCTGTTCAAGCCCGTGAATTGGTCCTAAGAAATAACCGTGATCTATCGCTAACATTACCGCTCTGCCATCAGGTAAAATTGTATTTAATCGATTTTTAAATCCCCAAGTCATTTCAAATCACTCCTTCGTTAATGTTGGATTTTCCGTTTGTACCGTATCTTTATTTGGTAAATGTGGTGACTTAATAAAAACAGCTTTAAAAGGTTTGTCAGAATGGTTAATAAGATAGTGAGATTCATGAGGACGAACTTGCAGGACATCACCTTGTTTAATTGGAACTCTTTTATTATTCACATAGAAATCAATTTCACCTTCTAATGCATAAAAGACTTCCTCGCACGTCGTATGGTAGTGATTTTGAAACTCTTGCCCAGGCTGAATGACAACAAGGCCAAGATCAATATTCGGACCTTGTATTAAATATTTCGGCCCATTATCACCGAAGCGATAGGAGAAGTCATTTTCATTCGCTTTTAACATACATTTTCACTCCTTTATGTAATGTGTTACAGAGCACCAGGCGCAATCCACATATGTGAAGTGAGCCCTTTATCAGCTAAAGCGAGTTGACTGTCATACACAGTTTTCCATGTTTCATAGAATTCTTTATATAGTTCATGATTTTCAGTAATTGGCTCGAATGTGTGCTCCCACTGTACAAACTGTTCAGCAGTTTCTTCCATAGATGAATAGATGCCTGCGCCAACTCCAGCAGCAATCGCAGTTCCTAAAGCAGCTGCTTCTTTCACGACAGGTACTTTTACAGGAATACCGAGTACGTCTGATAGAATTTGTGGCCATAGTTTCCCTTTAGCGGCACCGCCAGCAAAAATAACTTCAGAAGGGAATGTACCAGTAAGATTTTCAATTAGTTTTAAGTTTCCAAGTGTAACGAAGGCGGCATTTTCTTCAATAGCACGAAACAGTTCTTTTTTTCCGCATTTGTCAGCGTCTAAACTTAAATTTAAAAAAGAAGGTGCGGCATGACGCCAAGAAATGTAGTTCATAACGTTTGAAAAAGTAGGGATAATACCATATGAACCGACAGGTACGTCTTTCGCTTGTTCTTCTAATAATTCATAAGCATATACACCGAGTTTGTCAGCAAGTTTCTTTTCTTCTTGGCAAAAAGCGTCTCGAAACCAGCGCATAACGAGACCTGGGAAAAAGGCGATTGTTTCATATTGCCATAGGTTCGGAACGACGTGACAATTTACTCGAATCGCAGCATGTGGATCTGTTATTGGCTCAGTAACATTCACTTCTTGTTGCCAAAAGCTGCCGCCGCATATTAAAGTTTGATTTGGTTTTACGACTCCAGTCCCGAGTGCTGCCATTTGAGCATCACCGCCGCCAGCGACGACAGGAATCCCTTCAAGTAAACCAGTTAGTGCTGCACACTCTTTTGAAACATTACCAATCACAGTGCCAGCTTCATTTACTTTTGGTGAAAATGGCAAAGATATACCACACTCTTTAGCGACATCGTTATCCCAATTCCTATTTTGTAAATCAAAGATTCCGGACGTACAACCGTTGGAAGGGTCGATTTGCAGTACGCCGCTTAATTTATACAAAATCCAATCATTTAACATCGTAAAGGAGTGAATATTGCTATAGACGTCTGGTTCATGTTTTTTAATCCAAAGTAGACGTGGTAAAGCACCCAATGAAAAAGTTTGCCCAGATTTTCTGTATAAATCTTTTTCAAGATGTGAGCGGATTTCTTTTAGCTCACTAACTTCAGCGGATGCACGGCCATCAACATTTGCACATGCCCATATTTCTTGCCCATGTTTATCATATAAAACAAAACCTTCTCGCATACTTGTAGCGCTAATAGCTTGAATAGAAGAGGGAAGTATATTACTTTTTTGCAGAACTTCTTTCGTACACTGTTGTACAAGTTGCCAGTTTTCTTTTACATCAAAATTCATAGAACCGGGGTAACGAGGATCAGTTTTATGAACCCATTCCTTTTGGCTTACTGCAATTTGATTGCCATGTAAATCAAAAAGAACAGCTCGAATGCTCCCTGTACCAGCATCGAAAGCTAATAAAGTAGACATTAAGAATCACCTTCCTTTCTTAATAAGGAGAGCGCAGTTTCTTCATCAGTAATTAATGTATGAATAAAATTCCCTTTTAAAGCCCCATAAATGGCATCTATCTTTTGAGTACCTCCAGCCACACCAATGACATGCTTCATGTTGCGAAGAATCGTAAGTGGTGTGCCAATTAGACGATTATGATGCGAGAGCTCTAATAACTCACCATTCGTATTATAAAACTGTCCTAAAATATCGCCCGCCCCGTTTTGACTTCGAATATATGTCATTTCACGTAGCGTTAATTTTTCTTCTTTTACAATTGTAGCGTCTTGAGATAACCCGCCAATACCGACAACTGCTGTATGTGCAAGTGAAGCGACATGAAGCATATCTTTCACACTTGGTTCTGATAAAATACTTCGTGCCATTTCAGTAGAAGATGCTAGAAAAGGAGTAGGAATAATATGAAGTTCGCCTTGCATGTAGTGTAAATAGTTTTGTTTTCTTGGGAGATAGTGGTTTACTCCGCCTGTTAGCGTTACGAATGAAAGATTAATAGAACTTTCAAAATGAATGTTTTCTAGCATTTTACTTATCGTTTCACCCCAGCCGATGCCGAGTAAATCCCCTTGTTGGAGATGAGTCTCTAAATATTGTGCAGCGGCTTTTCCGAGAGAAGTAGCATAATTGTTTATTGGAGTAGGGATAATGAAAGCATCTTTTAAGTGGAACTTTTTCATTAAGTCACGTTCAATGCTCAAGCAATGCAAACCGGTTCCTTTTACGTGAAATGTAACGATACCTTCACTGCGTGCCTTATCTAATAACCGGACGACTTTATTTCTTGAAATATGAAGAAGTGACGCGATCTCCTGTTGTGTTAATTGGTCTTTATAATAGTACCAAGCTACTTTAGTTAATAAATTTTCTTCAAAGTTCAGCTGAGTCATACTCTTCATCCCTTTCAACAATTGACCACAGCTTAAACATATGTACCATATATTTTGTTTATTCCAGTTGGAACGATTAATAGTACGTAGAAAAAAGTGTTCTAGATATAAAAAAAGGAATATACAATGCTACAAAACAAGTAGAACAAATAATCATTTTCTCAAAAAATGTTCTGGGTAAAGGCAGGTGACATCATGTGGAGAATGTGCCCTTATTACAAGTGAAGAAAATGAGTAAGGCGTTTTCGAATCAACTTGTGCTAAAGGAAGTGAACTTACAAGTAGAGCATGGTGATATATACGCTTTAGTTGGTGGAAATGGCGCCGGGAAATCGACATTAATGAAAATATTAACGGGGTTATATTCGTATGATGATGGAGAGATGTATGTAAAAGGAAAGAAGCAACAGTTTTCAAATCCATCAGAAGCACACCGAAAAGGTATTTATTTAATACCGCAAGAACCACTCATTTTTCCGCATATGACTATTGAAGAAAATATATGTATCGGGTTAAAAGAAAAGAAAAAGAAACTAAAAGTACAGATTCAGCAATTGATTAGCAGCTTAGGATGGGATATTGACCTTAATAAACTAGGAGGAACATTATCGATTGCGCAACAACAGTTAGTAGAAATCGTTAGAGGATTAATAAGAGAAGCTGAGATTCTTATTCTAGATGAGCCAACATCGACATTAACAACACACGAAATTAAGAGTCTTTTTGTGTTGATGAAAAGTTTACAAGAAAAAGGAATTGGGATGATTTATATTACGCATCGTTTTCCAGAAATCTTTGAAATTGCCAACAAAGTAGCAATACTACGTGATGGAATGGTTGTAAGCCAAGGTGATGTATGTGACTATACATATGACATGCTGATGGAGGGACTATTGCCAAAAGGATATAAACAGAAAGAGAAAATAGAAGTAGTTCAAGAGACAGCAAAGACGAAAAAAATATTAGAAGTGGTTGATATAAATGGTCACGCATTCGAAAATATATCATTCACTGTACATGCGGGTGAGGTTGTAGGTGTTGCTGGCATTATAGGATCTGGCAGAACGGAATTAGCAGAAGCGATATTTGGATTGAAAACTATAAAATCAGGGTCTATCTTATTGGGTGGAAAATCAATTGATACGTGTTCTTTGCATAAAAGGCTAGACGAAGGCCTAGTTTATGTGCCAGAGGATAGAGTGAGGAATGGAATTTTCTCAATTGCTTCTGTTAAAGAAAATATTGCAGCAGCAAGTTTATATCAAAATAATCGCTTTTTTATAAATCAAGAAAAAGAAAGCGCTTTAGTTAATTCGTTTATAGAACAGTTCCGAATTGTTGTACAGAATATGAATAAAGAACTGGCATCTTTATCAGGAGGTAATCAGCAGAAGGTCGTGCTTGCGAAGTATCTTGCATGTAATCCTAAAATTATTATTCTTGATGAGCCGACTCGCGGAATTGATGCGAAAGCAAGGCTTGAAGTGTATGAGACGATAAAAAAAATGAAAAGGGAAGGACTCGCAATTTTATTAATCTCTTCAGATGTTGAAGAAATTATCCAATTAGTAAACCGTGTATATGTAATGAGAAATGGGCGATTTGTTTCTCATATGGAAAAAGAACAACTGAGTGTGAATGAAGTTACACGCCTTGCATACGGAGGTGTAACGGAATGAAACGTATGTATAAAATGCACGAAACGTCTATCATAATGTTACTACTAATTTATATAGCTATTGTAGGGATGATAAACCCTAGTTTTATTCAATTTACCTCGTTATCTTTACTGATGAAATCAAGCGTTATTTTAGTCGTGCTAGCAATCGGTCAATCGTTCGTCTTATTTACGAAAAATATAGATGTATCAGTTGGTTCAAGCATGGGATTAAGTGCAGCAGTTTGCGGAATGATGTTAACGAATGGGTATAGTGCATTCTTGTCGATATTTGTAGCTATTATACTTGGGGCCATTATCGGTTTCGTAAATGGTATTGGAGTTGCGAAGTTTCGGGTACCAGCCATTATTATGACATTAGGCATGTTAGGAATTGTTAGAGGTGCAATGTTAATTTTCACAGGCGGGAAGTGGATTGAAGATATTCCAAACGATTTTAAGCAGCTGTCATCTATCATCATTCTTGGTTTACCTATAACTGTATGGTTCGTTCTTATTATTTTACTACTACTATACTTCTTTTTAAGAAAAGTGCCATTGGGAAGATACTTTTATGCGGTAGGTGATAATGAAGATGGCGCGAGGCTTATTGGTATACCTGTTAATAAAGTGAAGATATATGCGTTTATGATTTCAGGCATAAGCGCTGCGCTCGCTGGTTGCATATTTGTTATGAATATCGGGTTCGTTCCAAATCAAACTGGTACAGGAATGGAACTACAGGTGATTGCAGCTGCTGTGCTAGGAGGAATTCATCTAAAAGGAGGAACAGGTTCTATATTTGGAGCTGCACTAGGAGCATTGTTTTTAGAAGTGATAAGCAGTTCACTTATCTTTTTAAAAATACCAGCATTTTGGAATAATGCTATTTCAGGTTTTTTACTATTACTTATTATCATATTAGATAGCGTCATGAAGAAGTGGAAAGCAGAAAGGAGAATGAATCTATGAAGTATTTTTACAGATGGGAAGGTGTGTTAATCATATTACTTCTTATAGAATTCATTCTCTTTAGTTTTATAAACAGCAATTTCTTAAATATTAGTAATCTCCTTTTTAGTACAAATGATTTTCTATTCATAGCAATCGCGGCAATTCCAATGACTTTCGTTATTGTAACAGGAGGAATTGACGTATCTGTAGGATCAATTATGGGGCTAACCTCGATTTTAATTGGTGTGTTTTGGATGAATGGAATTCATATTTTACTAGCAGTAATAATGGCACTTATAGTCAGTTGCTTAGCAGGAGCTTTAAATGGGCTTATTATAAAATTGACAGATGTAGAACCACTAGTCGTTACACTCGGAACGATGTTTTTATACGGAGGAATTGCACTCGTTATTTCAGGAGGGGCAGGTGCTTCTGGATATGAAGGGATAAGCGGTTTACCTGATACTTATGTACAACTAGCAAATGGTAGTTTTATAGGAATACCCAATTTATTATGGCTACTTATTTTATTAACAATTGTATGCACGATTTTGTTTCACCGAACGATATATGGGCGCCACGTAAAATTAACAGGCGCGAATGAAAATGCAGCAAAATACACCGGGATTAAGACGAAGAAAGTAGTAATCATTGCTTACATACTTTCTGGGTTAGGAGGTGGATTAGGAGGAGCTTTCTTAACTGCATATTTCGGTTCTGCACGTGCTGATATAGGAAGCGAAACAATATTACCAATCATTACAGCAGTCGTCTTAGGCGGTACACTTATTACAGGCGGAAAAGGAAGCATTATCGGTACTGTACTGGCGAGTATTTTCATTGGGCTCATGCAGTATGGCTTGCAAATGACGGGTTTAACAAATGAACAATCCAATGTAGTAATAGGTATTATCCTTATTCTTTCAGTTATTATGAGACATTTCAAATTACATCAATTTTTAGCGGGGAAAAGACAGAGTTTGCATAAGGGGGAAATGTCATGAAGAGAAAACTAGGGATTGTATTGATTGTATGTATTTGTTTAATCGGTTTAATTGCGTGTTCTAGCCAAACGGCAGATAAGAAAAAGGCTGATGATGTGAAATTTGCATTTATTCCGAAATTAACAGGAGTTGGTTTCTTCACATCGGGAGGTGAAGGAGCAAAGGAGATGGGAGAGAAGCTAGGCGTACAAGTGAAATATGATGGGCCGTCTGAAGCGAGTGTATCAGGGCAAGTAAAGTATATAAATAATTTTATTAACCAAAACTATGATGCACTTATGGTTTCCTCTACATCAGTTGATGGTTTATCGCAATCACTACAACGTGCTAAGAAAAAAGGAATGACCGTCTTAACATGGGATTCTGATGTGAATCCGAAAGATCGTTCTTTTTATATAAGCCAAGGAACACCAGACCAGCTTGCTAACTTATTAATAGAAATGACTTCTAAGCAAATTGGAGATAAAGGAAAAGTAGCGTTCTTTTATTCTAGCCCGACAGTAACGGATCAAAACCAATGGGTAACGAAAGCGAAAGAAATTATTAAAAAGAAATATCCGAACTGGGAAATTGTAACGACGCAGTACGGTGAAAATAATGCACAAAAATCTTTATCCGTAGGGGAGAACATATTAAAAACGTATCCAGATATTAACGCAGTTATTTGTCCAGATGCAACAGCACTCCCAGCAATGGCGCAGGCAGCTGAAAACTTAAAAATGGATAAAAAAGTAGTGGTAACTGGATTTTCTACACCGAACGTTATGCGTGATTATGTAAAACGAGGAACAGTACAACAATTTGGTTTATGGGATGTAAAACAACAAGGTGCTCTCGCAACGTATGTAGCAAATGAAATTGTTGTAAAAGGGAAGAAGTTAAAAGTAGGGGATAGCTTCGAAGTAAAAGGAATTGGAAAAGTGAAAGTAGAGCCAAACTCCATTCAAGGATATGATTATGAGGCAGAAGGGAACGGAATTATCGTATTACCAGAACGAGTTGTATTTACGAAAGATAATATTGATAAGTATAATTTTTAGTAGACCAAAAAACGTCCGAATATATCGGACGTTTTTTTATTTCTGCATTAATTATGAACAGTTTCTTTTTCGTTTAATCCAAGTGTACGACCAGTAGAAGTGTGAAGATCTTGGAACAATCTTGGATTTTCAGTTAGTGAAATGCCATATGAAGGAATCATTTCTTTTATTTTTTCTTCCCATTCTACCATGCGGCTTGGGAAACATTTTTCTAATACTTCAAGCATGACGTGAACAGCAGTAGAAGCACCTGGTGATGCGCCTAGTAATGCGGCGATTGAGCCGTCAGCTGCACTTACTACTTCTGTACCAAATTGAAGTGTTCCTTTACCGCCAGCATCAGTATCTTTAATTACTTGTACACGTTGTCCAGCAACTACAATATCCCAATCTTCACTTTTCGCGTTCGGAATGAATTCGCGTAATTCTTCCATACGTTTTTCATGTGATAACATAACTTGCTGAATTAAGTATTTTGTAAGTCCCATTTCTTTTACACCAGCGGCTAACATCGTTAAGACATTATTCGGTTTTACAGAACCGATTAAGTCAAGATTTGAGCCAGTTTTTAAGAATTTAGGTGAGAAGCCTGCGAATGGTCCAAACAGTAAAGCTTTTTTATTGTCTATATATCTCGTATCTAGATGAGGTACAGACATTGGCGGAGCGCCAACTTTAGCTTTACCGTACACTTTCGCATGATGCTGCTCTACAACTTTTTGGTTTTTACATACCATAAATAGTCCACTTACTGGGAAGCCACCGATATGCTTTGATTCAGGGATACCAGTCTTTTGAAGTAGAGGTAGGCTACCGCCACCGCCGCCAATAAAGACGAATTTAGCAGTATGATGCTCAATTTTACCACTATTCATATCGTGTACTTTTACTTCCCACAAACCATTTTTCGTGCGCTTAATATTTTCGACACTATGCTTGTAGTTTAGCTCGACATTTTTTGTTTTTAAGTAATCAAACAACATACGTGTTAATGCACCGAAGTTAACATCTGTTCCAGAGTCAATCTTCGTTGCCGCCATCGGTTCATTAGATGTGCGACCTTCCATAATGAGTGGAAGCCATTTTTTTAATGTTTCAGGAGCATCAGAAAATTCCATTCCTTGAAACAGTGGATTTTTTGAAAGCGCTTCAAAACGGTTTTTTAGAAACTCAACATTTTTTTCCCCTTGTACTAAACTCATATGAGGTAGTGGCATAATAAAATCTTGTGGATTACGAATTAATTTGCTCTTTACAAGATATGCCCAAAATTGTCTTGAAAGCTGGAATTGCTCATTCACTTTTACAGCCTTACTAATATCTATAGATCCGTCAGCTTTTTCGGAAGTATAGTTCAGTTCGCATAGCGCAGAATGCCCTGTACCTGCATTATTCCATTCGTTAGAGCTTTCTTCCCCGGCACTTGCGAGTTTTTCAAAAACTTTAATTTCCCATTCTGGTGCTAATTCTTTTAGTAATGAGCCTAATGTTGCACTCATAATTCCTGCACCAATTAAGATAACGTCTGTTTTTTGCTGCATGTTGCTCATGATAATCTCTCCATCCCCTATATTGGCAAAAAAGTGTAGGTGTTTTCTATGTCTAAGCCGTAAAAGAGAAACACCGCCTAGGCCCCACCTAGGTGTATACCTTTTTTGTCTCAATTATATAACCATCTCATACTCTATTATAATAATTAATAGACTAAAATATCTAGTGTTATCTGATAATTTTAAACTATTTAACGTTTTATTCGCTAAAAATCTTATTTAACAAGCTCTTTTAAGGTGGTAAATGGAAAAAAATTACAGTTTGAAATTATCTCGAAAAAGCTTACGTATCCTTAAGTGACTAAATCGAGTACCTTTTTATGGGATTATTCTTTCTGCAATGGTAAGATTATTCTGAAAAATAAAAAGGAGGGACTCTAATGTGTACAAAAGAACAAATTTCAAACTTATTTCGAAACTTTTCAATAAAGGAATGTAAAGGGTCAAGTGATTTATATGAATATTTATCAATGAAAATTGCTGAAGATGAGGAAGTACTTACACTATCGTCCTATGCTCAGGTAGGTCAACCAGTCCCAAACTTACTATTAGGTGCAGTACATTATTTATTGCTAGCAGGGAAAGAACATCATTTAAAAACGTATTATAGTAGTTTAGTTGAAAATGCTGATACAAATTTAGATAAAGCTTTTAATCATTTTAAAGATTTCTGTAAAGAGTACCGAGAAGAAATCATTACTTTGTTACAAACGAAACTCGTTCAAACAAATGAAGTAAGACGGTGCGCATACTTATACCCAAGTTTCTGCTACATATTTAACAAAGTGAAGAAGCCGTTAGCGTTAATTGAAATTGGGACAAGTTCTGGGTTGCAACTGTTCTGGGACCAATATCGTTATTCGTACGGGACGGATGAAATGTACGGAAATATAGATTCAAATGTGCATGTAACTTCTGAAATAAGAGGGGAGAATGTGCCGCATTTTCTAAAAGAAAGCCCATCTGTCGTAGAAAGAATCGGACTGGACTTACATGTGAATGATTTACATAATGAGGAAGATTATTTATGGTTACGTGCTTTAATTTGGCCAGAGCATAAAGAAAGGTTTGAGATGTTTGATCAAGCTGCATCTTTAGTGAAAAATGAATCTGTCCAATTAATAGAAGGAGACGGTGTAGAGCTATTATCATCTATTATTGAACAAATAAGTGAAGAAGCTGTTATTTGTATTTTCCATACACACGTCGCAAATCAAATACCAGAACAAGTAAAACATAAGTTAGAAAAACAAATACAAGAAATTGGCGCAAAACGTGATGTATTCCACCTGTATAACAACATGTGGGATCGTGACCTTCATATTGATTATTATATTAACGGAAACGAATATCGTGAAACGGTTGGAGAAATAGAAGGGCACGGGAGATGGTTTAGCTGGAAGATTGGAAATGAGACGCTTATTTAGATTAATATGGGCGTCCTCACTTGTAAAAGATGGGTCCATAGGCTCAAGCATTGACTAAATGGTTAAGGAATAAATGTATTAGTAACATACAAAAAATGCTTCGGAGAAATCCTAAGCATTTTTTGAATTACATTTAAACCCCATAATGGATCATGTACTTCTGTTCTGCTGCAGCTTGTACAATTTTTGAAGCTAACTCATTCAGCTCATCAGATTTTCTGAAGAACTTTGAGGATGTAACTGTTTCATAGAAAATTGCTAATGATTCAGGCGGGATAATTGTAATACCACAATAAGCTAAACCGTATTTCTGATTTTTGACTGTATGGAAGTAGGTTTTCATAATTGATAAATTTTGATTTAAACTACTGATAATATCATCATCAACAGATATACAATGATATTTCTCTGGTGTATAATCTTCGTAATTTTTTTGAGAAGTAAAATCGTCATTTTGTTTATGTGTAATAGAAATGATTATGTAGTTCATTAG